>JAYUEJ010000471.1:0-14570 GCA_043739265.1 Rhodopila sp.
CTCTCTCTAAATTCGAAAAAATTGGCTTTTTATCTGGTCTAAATGTCATATCATAAGAAGCACGGTCCGCATCAGTGGCTTGACATTTGATTTCTGACCAAATAGTCCCATCGCGGGACATAGAAACAACGCATTGCCCAGCCGCGCTTGCGACCGACTCTGTTGCTTTCGTAAACATACGTACCCTAGAAATATACAAGTGGTATTCTTCTGGTCTAGGCTGACTATCTTTTTCACCGACGAATGAAACCATATATCCCTTTTTCGTTTCGATTGAAAGTACGACTGTGCCATTACGCAAATTCATATAACTTAATTTACCTACGCATTCTTCAGCCGTTCCGGCGACAGTGAGTTCGTCGCAGGTTCCCGCGAACCCAACGACCTGTGGCGACGGAGGTTTTTCCGCTCGAGCATAATTAATCTGGAATAAAATACCACAAAGTAACTGGGCAGCAATCGCTGACACATTCGATCGTTTCGTCACTTTTCAAAACCTTCTGCGATATTGTTTCTAATTCGTACTATAATATTAATGATCACGCCATGACAAGATGAGGATGACCCCGACCGGGCCTTTTCCCCGTATGGCCTATGCCAGCCGGTCAGCGGCACCGGACTGGGGGGAGGCAACTCGTTATCGGTGCCGATGCTGTCGATCCAGACACGAATCTCGGCCGAATCGACATAAAAACCGGCGGCCACTTGGGCCCGTGCCTCCGCTATCCCCTGAGCTTCCTGGGCGATGCGGCGGCTCCGCTCCGCGTCCGTCTCCGCTGGCGGGGTCGGACTGGCGTCGAGATTCATCTTGTCCATGGGCACAAGATAATCCTTTTCCCCGTCCGGCGGCCAGAGCTTGGCGGTGTTCGTGATCCCGCGCATCCGACCACTGTGGTCGTCGAGCCTCGCGGCTAGCTCTCAAGGGCAAGATCGATCTCGAAATTCACCTTGCGAGCGATGAGGGTAGGGCAGACGGCACGTCCTTCGCCGCGGTTGAGGCGCACGACACCGGCTTCGCTCAGGCGGTGAAGCGTCCGCTGCACGTTTTGCGGGGCACGCTGCGCCATATCCGCCAATTCGGTCACTGACTGGGGATCGCGGGTCGCAATCAGTCGCAAAAGCGCGCGGTTTTTGGCGGATAACAGCTTGGCTCCGGCCTTAAGCGAGGTGAACTGCACGGCGGTTTCCCCGCCAATTTTTCCGTGCCGCGACTCCATCCATATTTTCGGCTCGTGCGGATCAACCGTCCGCTCGCCACGCGCAACCGCGAGGGTGAAGTCATGGAACTCCCTGAAAGGGGCGGTCTTTACGGGTGCATTCCTTACGGTCAAGAATTTGTTCCATTTCACGGTAAAATCGGAGGCGGTCACCATGTGGACTAACACCGAGCTCAGCCGACTCCACATAAACACCGGCGGCCAGTTTATGCGTCCCCCGTTCAGCCGGAATCATGGCTCAGGCGGCATGCTCCCGTCTCGCATCAAGCCGCAGCGCCCCGCGAAGCAACGTATTGATCTGTGACTGCCACCCTGGCCCCGCCTCTCGGAGTTTTGCCAGGACATCCGGATCAAGCCGCACGCTGATCTGTTCCTTCACGACGTCGGATTTTGGCCGGCCGGGGCCACGGCGTACGAAGGTGTTGCCGTGGAATACCTCAGCTTCATCGAAAAAGGCATCGGTCAGTTCCGGCGCGTCATCCGGGTCAACCCATACGGCGCTGCCAGATTTTTTCTTCGTTTCCATGGCAATACCTCATTGAAATTATGTGCCTGACGTTGCCTCGCTGTGTCTACACAATGACCACCATACGACCTCGCAGATAGCCAGCAGAGACAAAGCGATCTTCGCCGTAATCGTACCGGGCATCCTGTTCGGTCGCGACATCACCTATGAACACCAACCCCGCCTCGGCAAAATCCAGCCCCCTTTCTTGCAGGATGACGGCCCGCTTGGCAGGGTCAAAGCTGATGTCCACGGAATTAATAAATCACGTTAAACCCCAATGACAATATCCGTGATACGAAAAACTGCGCCGCCTTCCGTCATCCGCGACCGGGGGGCAGTGACGGTTGCCATTCCCGCGTCATGGCACAAGGTCCACATGGCACGGAACAACCGGCACATCGGATGGAGTTTCCAACGTCCGAGCAATAAACCGCATGGATGCCGGTCTAACGGTGCGCCCGCTCATTCATCGCCATCTCCCGCCGCCGACCATTCCGCTACCCGTGCAAGCTGCTCGTAATCTGAAAACCGTGGCGCGAGCGCCGGGTTGGGCCGCGACAGATACGCACGGTCCGGCTGGTCGAAAGCGTCGATCAGTTCGCCAAGCCGTTCTTTCGCATGCCGCACCACGTCGGGAATATCGCCAGGGTTCTTCTTGAACAGCGGCACAACATGGCTCGGCCATGACGAAAGCGGAATGGCACTACGTCGATGTCAACGGCCGTTGCTGTTAAGTCTCAAGGGCAAGGTCGATCTCGATATGCACTTTGCGAGCGGTGAGGGTCGGGCGGATGGCACGTCCTTCGCCGCGGTTGAGGCGCACGATCCCGGCCGCGCTCAGGCGGTGAAGCGTCCGCTGCACGTTTTGCGGGGCACGATGCGCCATCTCCGCCAATTCGGTCACTGAGTGGGGTTCGCGAGTCGCAATCAGTCGCAAAAGCGCGCGGTTTTTGGCGGATAACAGCTTGGCTCCAGCCTCAAGCGAGGTGAACCGCACGGCGGTTTCCCCGCCAACCTCTCCGTGCCGCGGCTCCATCCATATTTTCGGCTCGTTTGGATCAACCGTCCTGTCGCCACGCGCAACCGCAAGCGTGAAGTCCCGGAACTCCTTGAAGGTGCCGGTCTTAACGGGTGCATTCCTGACGGTCATTGTATGCCTCTTTCGGCTGGAACTCGTTTCACTTCACGGTACAAATCGGTGAGCAATTCGGCGGGGCCACGATATCGGTAGCCGATGATGTTCCGGCGGCCATACACATGGCGATGGTCAAATTCGGTCTGACGGCGAACGCCGTGGGCGTTGTCCATCCCGTAAATTCGCTCTCGATCAGGGTCATGCAGCGTGAGGCTGTATTTGATCCCCGGGGGCCGGTTCTTCGTGGCGGCCACCTTGTGGGCCTCGATCTTGACTACATAGAAGCTGCTCATCTGGAACTCGTAGCCGGCCAGACTGAGCAAAATCCAGTTCGTAATCCGTCTCGGCCATATCGAATTGTATCAGGATTGGATGTCTTAAGCAAGGTTCGTCTCTGTCGAGTAGTGTCTCAATTTCAAATTTTGTTGCACGCCAAATTGCCACTCTACTGAACACGCATTCTGACCTGATGTGGCCGGAAGCGGTTGGTCTGCTTAGGATTACGACGCGTGTTCAGATGCCATTCCGCCAACGGCCGCCGGACCAGGGGGCACACGTCAACATCATCAGTCATCAGCCTGCTTCCGATCATCTGGCACGAACTGCGCCCCAGAACCAAGAACCCGAGCAACGAAGAATTCGGTCGTTGCCTCGTCGGAGCCGTCAATTGCCGCTCTGAAGCCGCTTTCTGGATCAAAATAGACATGAACTAAGTCGCGGCAGATTTGATCTACGCGCCTCGCGCACTGCCGAAGGCGTTCGTCATCTTTAGGTTTGAACGTTGCCCCGTGGACCGCTTTCGACCGAAAGCCGTAGGCCTCCTTGACCTGCTTGAAGATCGCGATCCGCTTTTCTCCCGGTATCGCCAGAATGGCGGCGACGCGCTCTGAGACTTGATGGCTAAGTTCGGTTTGCGCTGTCGAGACGAGCGCCTCCAAACCCGAGCAGTATTGCGCGATCTTCATTGCAACATCAGCGCTCGTTCGTCCGATATCCACAAAATACTGAAATCGCTGATACCGCAGCGAATCACTCGTCAACATCGTCGACGTCGAGCTGGAGCTTATGGTCAGCGCTGGATCCTGCACGATCAGTCGCGCTCGGCACAACTCCTCGAGGTTAAAACGGACGGGGCGAAACGACCCATCCGCACAGCTCTGCCGCGACTCCCATGTGTTGTTGTTTATGACCGGCCTTATGGGCGCCGGTGCTGTCGCGATCCAGCATCGGTCGAAATGCACTGCATTATACTTGATGACCCAGAGGTTATATTGAAGATTTTTCACCATCTTCATGTCCTCTATCAGTAGCCGACCGAGTGAAGCGGCAATATGGGCCGTATCGACCTCCTGCTTGCTGATCCGGTAGACCAGTGCTTTCGCCCCGCCACATGTCAGGTACGATGTTTCGACGCTGCCGAGCCCGTGCGCGAAGGGTTTGGTAACCTCGCCGATCTGTGCCTCGTCGGTCGTCAGATAATAGTATTCGGCAAAGCGCTCGCCTCGTCGCGAGGTTGCCGGCAGTTCGATTTGGTTGATCCCTGTGAAGAACGTCGTTGTGATCAGCATGTGCCTCGGTTTCGCGGGAAGTTAGGTCGTCGTTGTATCGTACAAAAAGGGCGGCCGCCTGGCGAGACTTTCGTTTCAAAAATGGCCGAATTGGGCGCAGAATGCCGGGTCAGATCAGCGCGGCCGCGGATGGCTCGGATAAGGCACCGGCAGCGGATCATGCGTGCCAAGGCTATCGATCCATGCGTTCACTTCGGCGGAGGTCGCGTAATAGCCGGCAGCGATAGAAGCGCGCGCGCATGCGATGCCTTCGGCTTCCCGGGAGAGTCGGCTTTGCCGCTCGGCCTCGGTTTCCGAACCGGCCGGTTGACCGGCGTCGAGGTTCGTCGTGTTCATGGGCACAAGATAATTCTTCCCTTGTCCGGCGGCCAGAGTTTTGCCTGTCTCGACGATCCCGTGCATCCGCTCATTCATCGCCATCTCGCGCCGCCGACCATTCCGCCACTCGCGCAAGCTGCTCGTAATCCGAAAACCGTGGCGCCAGCCCCGGGTTGGGCCGCGACAGGTAGGCACGGTCCGGCTGGTCGAACACGTCGATCAGCGCGCCAAGCCGCTCTTTCGCATCCCGCACCGCGTCGGGAATATCGCCAGGGTTCTTCTTGAACAGCGGCACCGCTTTCCCGGGGTCCATGCCACCCGACAGATGCCAATAGACCAGTTCGCCCGTTATCCCGGCCAGATCCGCGCCGAAACCCTGTTCCCGGGCCATCGCGGCTTCCAGCAGCAACTGCGGGGCCAGGCCGGAATCGACATCCTTCTGGGCGGGAGGGGTTCCGGTCTTGTAATCCAGGATCGAAAGCGTCCCGTCGGCATAGCGCTCGATCCTGTCGGCACGCGCGGTAAGGGTGAAAGCGCCTCCCGGACGGATCATCTGGATCGCGCCGGACGCCTCGGTCGCGATCGTCGTCGGTGCACGCATTGACCGGCGTTCGATCTCCGTCTGCGCCACCCAGTCGGCGATACGGTCCAGGCGTGGCGACCACCAGGCCCGCAACGCCGGCCGCAACCCGGCATCGGCCAGGGCCTGCGCCATGGCCAGACGCAGTTCGCGTGCGGCTCCGGCCGGCCACGCCGCACCGTATTTGGTCAGAAACCGGCGCATGCCCTCATGCACGAGCGACCCGTAGTCGGAGGCGTCGGTCGCCTCATCCAACGGCTTCAGGGCGGCGAGTTTCAGGATGAAGCGGGCGTGAATGGCGTATGGGTCGCGCAGCCAGGTCTCGATCGCGGTGACGCTGAGTTTGCGGGGGCGCCTGACAACGGGCGGGCTCGGGCGGGGCGGTTTGACCGGGACAGGACCTCCGATGGGTAGATCCATGGCGCGTGCCCAGGCGGTGGCTTCGTGCAGAGGCAGGGCTTGTTCAGGTCGCACCGCCGATGCCGCGCCGTTGGTGGCAATCCCGGCCGCATCAACCGCCGGACCATCCCGCCCCGCCAAAAACATATCCAGCCGAGTCAGCCAGCGCGCCGGCACCGCGGGTGCATTATCGCGCCGCACCGGGCACGACAGCACCACGTTCGGCGCCGCGCAGCAGGCCGCGACAAAATCATGCGCCGCCTGACCGACCGCTTCCTCCGGCGCCGGCAACCCGACCCGCGTCCGCATCGGCCGCGACAACCACGGCCCGGGTTCGGCCATCGGCGGCCAGACCGTCTCGGCCAGCCCCCCCAGCACGACCAGATCGACCGATTGCAACCGAGCCTCAAGGAGGCCCCAGATGAAGATGCGGGGGTGCTCGACGCCGCCGCGTCCACGCAACGCCCGCCGGCTGCGGACCACAGCGCCGTCCAGCACCGCATCCAGCAACCCCGGCAGCACACGGCGCCGCAAATCGGGCATGAGCCCGACCGCATCCCGGAGTTCGGCGAGGCGGGTCGCCAGTGCGTCCCCTTCCTCAGCCGCCCACAACCGGGCGGGACCGGCGGTGTCGTCGGTCGCGGCAAGGCGTTCGGCGGCTTCGATGACCGCGGCCAGTGCCTCGCCGGGCGCGATTTCCATCGCCGAATCGATTCGCAGCACCGCTTCCAGGCAGGTTTCCAGGCGCGCCAGGAATGCGGCGGTTGGGGCGTCCCGTTCTGCCGCCTGCCGCAGACCGGCGATTCCATGCGCCGGCCTAGGACCGCGCAGGCACCGCCTCTCCAGCCGCCGCGCCGCTTCCCGGCAGGCGACTGGACTCATCCCGGCACCTGACAGCGGATGTTTCAGGAGTGCCAATAGCGGCACCGGCGCCAGTTCCTCGGCCACCGCGCGCACCAGAAGGCGCAGGAACACCGCCGGAGGTGAGTCGGCCAGAGGCTCACCGGCGCTGTCGTCGGCGACGATGCCGAACCGCAGCAGAGCGGCCGCCACCCTGCCGGCGAGATCCCGATCCGGCGTGACCAATGCCGCTCGGGCGCCTTGGGTTTCGAGCGCTTGCCGCAGCACCAGGGCGATCGCCTGGGCTTCGTGTTGCTGGTCCGCCGCTTTCAACCGCGACAGCCCATGCAGCGAGACCGGTGCGCGATCCATCCAGTCATGCAGTGCGCTGGCGGGCAACAACGTCCGGGACAGCAGGGTGAACCGGTCCGATGGCACGCCATCCGCGGCGCCGCTTTCCCATGGCCGCACGTCGCCGCGCGTAGCATCCAGGTCGGCCAACAGGCGCGCCAGACCGGCCTGGGCGTGGGACGCTTCCAGTCCGGCCCACGCCGCGTCATTCATGCCAAGGTCCAACTGCGGCAGCACGACCTGTCCGAACGGCATCCGCGCGACAACGTGCAACAGGCGCGCCACGGCCGGAATCCCGGCCGTCGTGCCGGCGATCAGGACCGGGTAGCCGGGCGGATTGTCCTCCCATGCCCGTGCCTGCGCCTCCAGCAAGGCGACCTGCCTTGCGGCGGGATTCATGACGCCGTTGTCGGCGAGCCAGGCGGGCCAGGCGCCGGTCACGATGTGCAGGAATTTCAGCGTCTGCGCCCAGTGGGCGGCGTATTCCGGGTCCGCGGCATCGGGCAGCCGGCGCGCCAGATCGAGTCCGGCGCGCTCCGCCTCATCCATCAGGGACGCAAGTTCCTTGGCCAACAGCCATGCTCGATCGGCGCTCTGGGGCGCGCCGCCGTCACCGCGCAAGGCCAGGATCAACGTCGTCAGCGCGGCCAGCCGCTGCATCGGCTCCACCGCCGGCGGCAGGTCCAGGGCGCCGGCGAGGGCCAGTGGAGCCTCATCCAAAGCGCCCAAAGCGGTGATGCGGGGCAGCAGCATGGGATGTCCGTTGCGCACCCGCAAGAATGCCTCGGCCAGCGCGCGGGCGGACCGGCGGGTGGGCAGCAGGATCAGGCCATGGCTGACGGTCAGCGGGTCGTCGCCCCCGGCCATTTCCTGACAACGCGCCAGCCAGCCGCGTGCGAGGGCGTCGAGGAACGGAACGTGCGGCGGGACGGCGTAAAGGTTCAGCGCCACGGCCAGCGGGCGTCGCCGGTGAAGCGAGCCTCCAGGATCTGTTCGGACGCCGCCAGGTCCGGTGGCGTGGACAGGTGGAACCACAGCCCGTCATGCACCACCGCGCGCAGGCGTCCGGCGGCCAGGGCGATGTCCCAGGCGCGGTTCATGCTGAAGGCGCCTTCAGGCATGTTGGCCAGCAGTCCCGGGCGGATCAGTTGTACGCCGGCATAGATATACGGCACGACCTCTCGCTCCTGGCGGCGGCGCGGGGTGCCCCATTTGTCCAGCGCAAAATCGCCGTAGCCGACGTCGGCGTGGACGTGGGAGGTGCGGTGGACCAGCAGCACGCCATCGACCGTGTCGTCGAACACCGACGCCAGCCGGAGCAGCGCCGAGTTCGGCCCGTTCACCCAAAAGGCGTCACCGTTGACGACGAAGAACGGATCGGAACCAAGGACTGACAACGCGGCCCGCACGCCGCCGCCGGTTTCCAGCAGGTGGTCCTCGCGCAGCAGGATGGTGTGCGGTGGTAACGGTCGTTGCGCCAGATGGGCTGCCACGACGTCCGCCTGCCAGTGGGCGTTGACGGCCACGGTCCGCACCCCTGCGTCCACCAGATGATCCAGCGCATGGTCTAACAGGCTGCGCCCCCCCAAGGTCAGAAGCGGCTTGGCGGTGGTGTTGGTCAACGGCCGCATGCGGGTGGCCAGACCGGCAGCCAGGACCATGGCGGAATGCGGGGAAACCGTCATGGCGCGAGTCCTGACGGGTTGCCGCGCCGGGTGGCCGGTATCCAACGGTTCAATGCCGCGGCGAGCGGTTCGGCGGCAGGTTGGGACAGGGTTTCCTCCAACAGGCGCCACGTCCGCGGCCCATAGGCGAGGTATTGGGGCCGGCCGTCGCGCAGGGCAAGCCTTACCCACTGGCAGGCGACGCGAAGATGACGCTGTGCCGCGCAGGCGGTGAACGCGGCGCGAAATTTTTCTGGATCCAGCTCGGTTCGGACGGTTAGGTAGCGATCGATGGCGCGCGCCTGGGACGCCGGAGCCATGTCGCGGCGCGCGTCCTGGAACAGGGACACCAGGTCGTACGCCGGGTGCCCGATCGCGGCGCCCTGGAAGTCGATGATGCCTGTTCGACCGTTCGGCAACCGCAGAAGATTGCCGGCAAAGTAGTCTCGGTGGACGAAGCATTTCGGACCGTTAGCCACCGGTTCCAGCATGGTTTCCAGCGCCGCCGCGACGTCGCCGCGTGCTTTTTCAGGCGCCGGCGTGCCGAATTGGGCGGGCCACCACCAGTCAAACAGCGTGCCCATGGCGGTCGAGGCCATCGCCGGCGCGTTCCAGAGCGGAAGTCCATCGGGCGGCGCGGCGCGTTGCATAACCACCAGTGCATCGATTGCCGCATCCAGCAGCGGGTCCGGCGCTTCGCCTCGGTCCAACAGCATGGACAGCAGATCGTCGCCGAGGTCTTCCTCCAGAACCAGCCCGTTCGTTTCATCGGCGGCGAGGATCGCCGGCACCGCCAGACCGAGACCGCGTAGATGGGCGGCGATGCGAAGGAATGGACGGACATCCTCGGGCGGCGGCGCGTCCATCAGGACGGCGGGGCGGTCGCCGCGAATGCGCAGGTAGCGCCGGAAGCTGGCATCCTGCGCGAGCGGTTCGGCGTCGCCGGGGGCGTACCGGTTGCGGGCGAGGAAGACGGCGATCAGGTCGTCGCGGGTCATGCGCGTGCCCCGGTGTCACGCATTTTCGTGCCGCTGTGGCAGCGGTTTGGGAGCCGGGGCGTTCGTTCATCGGCAAGCAGGCAGGTTTTCACCACGGAGACCACGAAGAACCACGGAGGTTCACGAAGAAAAAACCATGGCGCCGGGCGCGAAGCACGTTGGCGCATTCCTGCCCCGGCAAGGGATATTGAGACACCAGTCATAATGTCCTGGCCCCGCAACACAGCGGCGCTCCTGTGGGTCTGATCAAGCGTCACTTGCTGCTCCGTGAGCCTCCGTGGTTCTCCGTAGTCTCCGTGGTAAAAGCTTGCTGGCTTTTTGTGGGGCAAAGGCTTCAATCCGCCCCTCCCACCCCGCCAAAATCGCCTCCCGCGCCTCCCCTTCTCCCAGCCGCAGCGTGATCGTCAAAGCACCCTCCGGCCGCAGCGAGCCCAGGCGATCCGGCCATTCCACCAGCACGACCGCGTCCAATGCATCCTCCCAATCCAGCTCGGTCAGAGCGTCGGACCCATCCAGCCGCCACAAATCGTAGTGAAACACCGGACCAATTTTCGTGTCGTAGATCTGCACCAGGGTAAACGACGGACTGGGCACCTCCATCGCCGCATCGCCCGCCGCCGAACGCAGGAAGGCGCGGGCGAACGCGGTCTTCCCCGCACCCAGCGGCCCATCCAGCAGGATGCAATCCCCAGCGTGCGAGATCGACGCCAGCCGCGTGGCCAGCGCTTCCGTCGCGGCCAGGTCGGGCAATGGGACAATAAGCGATTCGGGCATCGATCCAATCTGGACCATCACCGGAGTCACATACAACAGTTCGGGTTTCTCGCCCTTGCGCCGCATGCTACAGCAGTCCCACAACCGAAACCGCAACCCAGTTTGGGACCTTCGATGAACCAGCACGACACCAAGCGCTTCTTCTCCGCCCCGCTGGCGGAAACCGACCCCGAACTCGCCGCCGCCATCAAAGCCGAGCTTGACCGTCAACAGGACGGCATCGAGCTGATCGCGTCGGAGAATATCGTCTCCGCCGCCGTGCTCGAAGCCCAGGGGTCGGTGCTGACCAACAAATACGCCGAGGGGTACCCGGGCCGCCGCTACTACGGCGGGTGCGTCTATGTCGATGTGGCGGAAAATCTGGCGATCGAGCGGGCAAAACAACTGTTCGGCTGCGCCTTCGCCAACGTCCAGCCGCACTCCGGCGCGCAGGCCAACCAGGCGGTGTTTTTGGCGCTGCTGCAACCCGGCGACACCTTTCTGGGCATGAGCCTGGATGCCGGCGGACACCTCACGCATGGCGCCGCGCCCAACCTGTCGGGCAAATGGTTCCGGCCCACCCACTATGGCGTGCGCAAGGAGGACGGCCTGCTGGATTACGAGGAACTCGAACACGTCGCCCGCACCGAAAAGCCGAAACTGATCATCGCCGGCGGGTCGGCCTACTCGCGCTTCATCGACTTTGCCCGGATTCGCAAGGTGGCGGACGAGGTCGGTGCGTATTTCATGGTCGATATGGCGCACTTCGCCGGTTTGGTAGCCACCGAATTGTTCCCCAGCCCGCTGCCGCACGCGCATGTGGTCACCACCACGACGCATAAAACCCTGCGCGGCCCGCGCGGCGGCATGATTTTGTCAAATGACCTGGACCTGGGGAAGAAGATCAACTCCGCCGTCTTCCCCGGCCTGCAGGGCGGCCCGTTGATGCACGTCATCGCCGGCAAGGCGGCGGCGTTCGGGGAGGCTCTGAGACCCGAATTCCGGGTGTATCAGAAAGCCGTCCAGGATAACGCCCGCGTGCTGGCGGAAACGTTGAAGCAGCAGGGCCTGGATATCGTCAGCGGCGGCACCGACAGCCATCTGATGCTGGTCGATCTGCGCCCCAAACGGGTCACCGGCAAGGCCGCCGAGGCCAGCCTGGAACGCGCGCACATGACCGCCAACAAGAATGCCATCCCGTTCGACCCGGAAAAACCAGCGATCACCTCCGGCGTCCGCCTGGGGTCCCCGGCCGGCACCACGCGCGGCTTCGGCACCGACGAATTCCGGCAAATCGGACTGATGATCAATGAGGTGCTGGAAGGACTCGGCCGGTCCAATGACGGCACCAACGCCGCCGTCGAGCAGGAAGTCGGGGCGCGGGTGAAGGCAATGTGCGCCCGTTTCCCCCTCTATCCGGCGCGTTGATCCGCCATGCGCTGCCCATTCTGCGGTTTCGACGACACCCAGGTGAAGGATAGCCGTCCCACCGAGGATAGCGGCGCCATCCGCAGACGCCGCTTTTGCGGCAATTGCGGGCAGCGTTTCACGACCATCGAGCGGGTTCAGTTGCGCGAACTCACCGTGGTGAAATCCGACGGCCGCCGGGTGCCGTTCGACCGCGATAAACTGGCGCGATCGATCCGGATATCCATGCGCAAGCGGCCGATTCAAGAGGAACGGATCGAGCGCATCGTGAACTCGGTGGTGCGGCAGTTGGAAGCGTCGGGTGACAGCGACATCCCCAGCAAGCAGATCGGCGAACTGGTGATGGATACGCTGAAGGAGCTGGATAAAGTCGCGTATGTCCGCTTCGCCAGCGTGTACCGCAACTTCCGCGAGGCAAAGGATTTTGAGGATTTCGTCGGCGGCCTGGGGCCGGCGGAGGAGGCGTAGCGATCACCGGTATGGCCTCTCCCGTTTGTTCACGGTCAGTCGATTTGGGGTCAAGGCGATGACCCGACACGACCGCTCGCACATGCGCGCAGCATTGGCATTGGCGCGCCGGGGCCTTGGCACCACCTGGCCCAACCCATCCGTCGGCTGCGTCGTCGTCCGTGACGGCCGCGTCGTTGGCCGTGGCCACACCGCCCCCGGCGGCCGTCCGCACGCCGAAACCATTGCTCTTGCGATGGCGAGCGAGCAGGCGAAAGGCGCCACCGCCTATGTCACACTGGAACCGTGCTGCCACTGGGGCCGCTCGCCGCCCTGCACCGACGCCCTGATCGAGGCCGGCATAGCACGCGTCGTCGTCGCCGCGACCGACCCGGACCCGCGCGTCAACGGCCAGGGGCTGGCAAAACTGCAAGCCGCCGGAATCGCCGTCGAAACCGGCCTGCTCGCGGACGAGGCCCACGAAACCCTGATCGGCTTCACCAACCGCATCACCCTCGGCCGGCCGATGGTCACCCTGAAACTGGCCTCCACCCTGGACGGCCGCATTGCCACCCATGGCGGACAGAGCCAGTGGATTACCGACACGCCCGCCCGCCGCCTGGGTCATGCCATGCGCGGCCGGCACGACGCGGTGATGGTCGGCGTCGGCACCGTCCTGGCCGACAACCCTGACCTGACCTGTCGCATTCCCGGTTTCCGCCCGACGCCCAACGTTCGCATCATCGCCGACAGCCATCTCCGGACGCCGCTTACCTCCCGCCTGCTGGCCACGGCCGCCGACAACCCGACATGGTTCCTGCTGCGCGAGGGCACCAACCTGGCGCGCGAGGAGGCGTTCACCGCGATCGGCGCCAAACTGATAAAAATCCCCGGCTCCTCGATGGGCGTGGACCTGACCGCCGCGATGAAGGCGCTTGGCAACGCCGGCCTGACCCGCGTGCTGGTGGAAGGCGGCGGCCAGCTCGCTGCCGCCCTGTTGCGCGCCGATCTGGTGGACCGCATTGCCTGGTTCCACGCCCCCGCCATCATGGGCGGCGATGGCTGGCCGGCGGTGCAGGCGTTCGGGATCGAGACATTAGCGGCCATGCCGCGCTTCCGGCGCCATTGCGTAACTTCCATCGGTACCGACATGTTGAGCGAGTATTCAAGGCAGGAACCATGTTCACCGGCATCATAACCGCCCTCGGGCATATCCGAGCGATCGACCCGATCGGGGAGGGTCGCGACATGCGGATAGTGATCGACACCCCGGCCGCCTTCCTCGCCGATCCACCGGTGGCGCTGGGGGCTTCGATCGCGTGCTCCGGCTGCTGCCTGACCGCGGTCGCGTTCGGGGCCGGGTGGTTCGCTGTCGATGCCTCCGCCGAGACCCTGGCCCACACCAAGCTGGGCACCTGGATCGCCGGCTCCCGCGTCAACCTGGAACGATCCCTTCGCGTCGGCGATGAGCTGGGTGGGCATTTGGTGTCCGGCCATGTCGATGGCGTCGGCCACGCTGTCTCCGCCACTCCGGAAAACGGCTCCACACGCTGGATTTTCCGCGTCCCGCACGCCATCTCCCGCTTCATCGCCGTCAAGGGCAGCGTCGCCATCGACGGCGTATCGTTGACTGTGAACGAGGTGCGGAGCGATACATTCGGGGTGAACATCATCCCCCACACCTCCTCTGTCACCGGTTTCGGCACCCTTCAGCCGAACGACAAGGTGAATATCGAGATCGACACCCTCGCCCGCTACGTCGCGCGCCTGGCGGAGACCGCCTGATGGAAAACCTGCACGAAAAGTTCCCCACCACCGAACTGTCGAAATACCTGTCCTCGGCCGAGGACCTGATCGAGGAAGCCCGCAACGGCCGGATGTTCATCCTGGTCGATGACGAGGACCGCGAAAACGAAGGCGACCTGGTCGTCCCCGCGCAGTTCGCCACACCCGACGCGATCAACTTCATGGCCCGCCACGCCCGCGGCCTGATCTGTCTCGCCCTGACCAGCGGCCGCGTCGAAAAGCTCGGTTTACCGCTTATGAGCCAGCAGAACGGCACACGGCACCAAACCGCGTTCACCGTTTCGATCGAAGCCCGGGAAGGGGTGACCACCGGCATTTCCGCCCACGATCGCGCCAAGACCATCGCCGTGGCCATTAATCCCGAAAGCACGCGCGACGACATCACCACCCCCGGCCATGTGTTCCCGCTGCTGGCGCGGGAGGGCGGCACGCTGGTCCGCGCTGGCCATACCGAGGCGTCCGTCGATATCGCCCGCAAGGCCGGATTGCTGCCCGCCGCCGTGATCTGCGAGATCATGAACGACGACGGCACCATGGCTCGGCTGCCGGACCTGGTCA
>JAYUEJ010000472.1:0-4848 GCA_043739265.1 Rhodopila sp.
CGATCTCGATCCGGTCGCCGGGACGCGGGTTTGGCACCTCGGCGACGCGCAGGTCGATCCGCGTGGTTTCCGACCAGAGCCGCGCATCACCGAATTCGCTGACAGTATCGGCGCGCCGGGCGACGACGCGCACCAGAACGGGCGCGCCGCCATCGGATGTGTAGATTGCCTCTGTGCCGATGTTCGGATCGGCGAAGAGCATCTCGATGGCGGCGGCAAAGGCGTTCATCACGTGCGCCTTGCGCTGCGCAGCACCTGCGGGCGGGTGCAGATAGGCAGCGGGTTCGACTCAATCTCGAGGCGGACCCATTCGTCGCGATCCCGGTCGGGGATCATCCGGGCGTAAAGCGGCTGGCCCAGCGTGTTCACCGTCTCAAACGTGTCGGCGGGGGCGTGGTAGATTTCAAACAGTCCGTCGACGGCTTCAGGATAGAACACCGCCTTGTCGGTCGCCACACCGAAGCCAGCACCGCCACGATAGCGGCGGAAGGTGATGCCGCCGAAGCTGACTTCGTCGGCGATGCGCGACCGCAGATCGGCAGCGGCGGCGGTGTTGAGGTAAGTTTCGCGGACCTCCTTGTGCGCCACCAGATCGGCAAAAAAGGCCGAGCCACATTCGGCGCGCAGCGCGATCGCACCGGTGGCAAGGCCGCCCATCGTGTCTTCGACGCTTTCGATCAGGGCCTGGCAGCGTTTGCGCAGCGCACCGGAAGCCGGGGTGGCGTTGTCGAGATCAAAATCCACCTCGATGGCCGGGGTGATGCCGAACTCGGTGAAATAGTTCACCACCGTGGCACCGTCGCGCGGATCCTTCACCAGCCCCTGAATGCCGTTGAAGAGGTGATATTCGAAGGTGGTCTCGGCGTCGTTGCGCAGGCGGCCCAGCTTGCGGGCGACTTCGGCCTGGACCTGCTGGGTGGCGGAATCGCTGCCAAAGTCGCGGACCTGCTGGATTTCCGAGGCCCAGATCACGTCCTGCTTCTTGAACTGGCGGCAGACAAAGGCCCGCACATCGCGGCGTTCGGGGGTCTGCTGGTCATAGGCCGAGCCGCGTTCGGAGAACGGGATCAGCGACAGCGTGCCGTCCCGGCTTTCGATCACGACGGTACGCGAACGGACGCCGCGTGGCCCGAACAGGCCCGATCCCGACAGGGTAGCGGGTTTGTAGGGAATGTTCTCCAGCGCGCGTGTCAGTTCGATGATCGAGAAGGCATCGCCTTCGAAAATGTCCATGGTGGCCATGGGGTGCCTCCTTTGAAAGCGCTTCCAGCAAAAGTGGACGCCGGTTTTGCGTCCGGAAGCGCGGGATTGATTGGGGGTTAGCGGACGAGGATGCCGAGCGTCAGCAGCGCTGCATGGGCAGCGGCGATCTGCGGTGCGGTGGGCGTGCCGGGGATGCTGATCTCGTATTGGTTGACGAGGGCGGGGCCGCGGATCAGCACGACGGCGTTGGTGTCGCCGCCGCTGGCATCGACGCTGTCCCAGAGAATGGCAGCAGCCGTCTGCGTGCCGTTCGCGGCGGCGGGATCGTGGGCGGCATATTTGCCCGAGGCGGTGATCTTGCCCAGAATGGTGCCGGGCTGGAGGTTGCCGGAGGCCAGGATGACGGTGCTGCGGCAGTAATCGCGGAGCGCTTCCCAGACAAGGAAGCCGCCCGCGTGGCGGGACTCAGAAAGCGTGGGCATGGATTTATCCTTTCAGACGGAAGGTGCGGGCGATGACATCGCCCCACGGGCGCGCTCCAGAGGGGCGGCCGGGTTGCGGATGGGCGGCGGAAATGTCGAGCACGGCCTCGGCGCGGATGGCCAGCAGAGCGGCGCGTACATCATCGATAGCGGTGTCGCGCTCGAGGAACCGGCCCGCCATCTGCGGCTGACCCGCGAGACGGCAGAGATCGACCACGGCACGTGCATGGGTCAGAGCCTCGGCGCGGATGTTGGCGGCATTGGCTGCATCGTTGGCAGCGGCAACGGTGCAATCGGCTTCGGGCGCTGGCGCGGCGTCCGTAGGCAGAACTGTGTCGGCACCGAAAGTCTCGGGAGCCCCAAGAGTTTCATTGCCAGTCGCTGGACCGGACGCGGTTTCTTCGTCCTCGTCCTCGTCCTCGTCCTCGTCATCGGCGTCCGCCACAGCATTGTGCTCCGGGTTCGCCTCGTCCGCATCGACAACAACCTCGGCGAGCACGGGCGGCGCATTGCGAAATCGTCCAACATCGAACCGCGCGGCAATGCGGACCGGTTCTGCGATGCGGTCGGCAAAACCGAGATCCAGCGCATCCTTCGCATCAAGCCAGGTTTCCGCTGCCATCAAGGGGGCGATTTCTTCCTGCGGCCGCCCGGATTTGGCGGCATAGCCCTGCAACAGGCTGCCCTTGATCTTGTCCAGCGCCTCGGCCATCGCACGCATGTCGGTGGCAGTGCCCATGACCATGCCAGCAGGGTCATGGATCATCAGGAAGGCGTTCTCCGGCATGACCACTTCGTCGCCCGCCATGGCGATATAAGAGGCCGCCGAGGCCGCGATGCCATCGATCCAGACCGTCACCGTGCCGGAATGGCGCTTGATGGCGTTGTAGATCGCGACCGCGTCGAATACCGAACCGCCCGGACTGTTCAACCGCACGGCCAGTGGCGTGCCACCCGGCAATGCGCCAAGCTCCGCCAGAAACCCTTTGGCCGAGACGCCGTAAGCCCCGATTTCGTCATAGATCACCACCTCCGCACCCAAAGCTTGGGCGCGGATCGTGTACCAGCTGTTCATTGGCCTACGCCCCTTGTTGTGTGTCAGTTCCGGTCGTGTCCGGCGAGCCGGTTCCGGATGCGCCGGTTTCCGGCAGGGTTTGCGGTGTCGCCCGCGCCCCTTGCGTCTCGCCGGGGCTGGTGCGGTAGTGCAGACCCATCTCTGCGGCGCGCCTGGCATCCGCCGCATTCTCGCGGTCGATTTCCTCGACGTCGTAGCCGGTGGCCTCGACCACCTTGCGACGCGAGATGATGCCGGCCTCCATCGCCAGCACCTGCGCCTGAATGTCCTTCAAGGGATCGACCCAATCCCAACGCGGCGGGATCCAGTTCACCGGGCGATAGCGCGCGGGGGACCGGGCGAAGTCCGGTAGGTCCAGCGCCCCTGACAAAACCGCCGTTTCCAGCCAGCGCGCCCAGACCGGGCGGCACAGCTGATGCGCGACCACTCCGTGCTGCAACTGCTCGACACGGCGGCGGAACTCGACAAGTTCGGCGCGCAGGCTGGAATAGTTGGCCTGCCGTACATCGCCGGTGACGAGGTGATACGGCAGCCCCAGCGAGGCCGAGACCGACAGCAGCGTCCGATACTGAAACGCCTCATAGCCACCCCCGACATCGGCGGGGCTGGAGAACTTCACATCCTCGCCAGGCAGCAGCACCTGCAGGGTGCCCGGTTCCAGACTTACGGTCGCACCACTGTCATCCGTCGCCTCGATCTCGCCCATCAGCTGTTCTTCGGGTGCGGTCTTGGTGATGAAGCCCGCGAACATCGCCGCCGTCTTTTTCCGGTCAAGTTCGGCGTCGTCGTATTGGTCGAGGAGGAACAACCGCACCATGGCGGGCGCCACATGCGGCAGGCCCCGGATCTGGCCCGCATCAATCGGGCGGTAGATGTGCAGGACATCCTCGGCCGGGACGCGGACCGTTTCGGGCGTGACAATGCCCTGATCTGTGCTGTCGCCGGGATGGCGGCGGCGGAAGTGATAGGCCTGACGCCGCCCGATGGCATCGAACTCGATGCCGCAACGGATGCGATTGCCGTTGGCGGCGATCTCAATCTTCTCGAACGGCAGCATTTCCGATTGCAACAATTGCAACTGGATCGGCACCAGCAGCCCATCCTCGGCCCGGCGCGGTCGCAGCCGCACGAAGCATTCGCCCGCCACGAACATCTCCCGCGCCACCATGGCCTGCAAGCCGTAGAAATCGGTCAGTCCATCAGCATCGGCTTCGTCGGTCCAGGCCAGCCAAAGCCGCTGCACCCGATCCCGCAAGGCCGGGTCCTCGATCAGCGACGAGGGTTTGATCCCGTCGCCCACCAGGTTCGAGGCAAAGGCCTCGCAGGCATTGGCGGCATAGCCGTTGGTCACCACCAGTTCGCGCGACCGCGCCAACAGTCGCGGGCCGCCTGAGGCGACCAGCGAGTTGATATTCTCCAGCGGCGGCAGCCAGCCCCGCAGACGGCGCTGCGACATCGCCCCTTCCAGCCGCGCACGCACCTCTTTTGGGCCGCCGGTTCCCCGACGGCGAAAGGCATCGAGCCAATTCATGCGTCAGAGTCCCTTGCTGGTGATCACGCGCACCTGCCGGATGATCTTGCGCCCTTCGGCAGTCGCGATCTCGCGGTCCAGCACCTCGATGGCCCGGTCGATCTCGGCCAGACTGCGGTAGTCCACGGTCTTTCCGTCATAACTCACCCGCGCCACACCGCTGGAGCGCGACGCCGCCAGCGCCTCCCGGCGGGTCTTCAGTTCTGCAATTGTGGGCATGTCTACCTCATGTAATTCGATGCCACGGACCTGCGCCGTGCCGGACTGCGCACCGCACGGATGGATCCGGCTGCGGCCTTGTCTTGACCCCCATCTTCCTTGCCATCCCCGGCCACCTGCGTTTCCAGATCGACCCAGCGCGCCTCGGACCAGCGGTCAGCGCCGACGATCCAGGCGGCGGCGCGGGCGTAGACCCGGCAATCCAGCGCCTCGTTGCGCTCGCGCAGTTTCTGCCATTCCAGCCGGGCGAAGCCGCGCTTGGTGCGCACGGTGACCAGTTCCTCGGCCACCAGCTGCTTCAGCAATTCGCTTTCCACCCAATCGGGCAGATGCACGGT
>JAYUEJ010000473.1:0-4840 GCA_043739265.1 Rhodopila sp.
TGGACAATGGATCAGGCTTCTGGCTGCTGGCCTGGATCAGCCAGCTTGTGCCGCTGCCCACATTCGCCGCCCCGCTCTATCTTTTCGCCCTCGCCCTGATCCTGTCCGCGCTGGGTGGGTGGGTCGCCTTCGTCCGCCGCCCCGACGATCCGGTGGCGATCTGCACCGCCGCCGGATTGATGATGGCTGTCCTGACGTTCGGCATCAGCCCGCATTATCCCTGGTATTTCGCCTGGCTGGCGGTGCCCTGCGTCCTGGCACCGACCCCGGCCATCCTATGGCTGGCCACCGCGCCGGTGCTGATGTATTTGGACACCTACGGAGATCGTTTTGCCTGGCCGTCGGTCGTCTATGCCCCGGCCATCCTGCTGGCACTCGTCCCATTCATTCGCCCCGCTGCCGCCAAGATCGAGGGAACCGCATAATGTCAACCACAACCCTACAGGATCCCCGCCGTTACTTCGAATCGGTCGCCGCAGAGCGTAACGACATCGCCGCGACCCCGCCCGTGTGCCTGTATCTGGAGGTCACCAACCGCTGCAACCTGCTGTGCGAAACCTGTCCCCGCACTTTCGAGGAACTGGAGCCGCCGGCCGACATGAGCTGGGAGCTGTTCACCAAAATTGTCGATCAGGTCCCCAACGTCGCCCGCGTCGTGCTGCATGGCGTCGGGGAGCCGATGCTGGTGAAAAACCTGCCGAAAATGATCCGCTATCTAAAGGACCGCGGCACCTATGTGCTGTTCAACACCAACGGCACGCTGCTGAACCCAAAGAAATTCCAGGAGATCATCGACACCGGCCTGGACGAACTTCGCGTATCGCTTGATGCCGCGGACCGAAAAAGCTATGCCGCCATCCGAGGCAAGGATTTCTTCCCTCGCATCGTCCGCGACGTCGGAAAGTTCACTGCCTATCAGCAACAAATGGGCGTCACCCATCCCCGCGTGTCGCTATGGTTGACCGGATTGAAGGAAACCGTTGACCAGTTGCCGGAATTCGTTCGCCTGTCCGCCTCGATGGGCGTCAGGGAGGTCCACCTGCAACGCCTGGTGTTCGACGAAACCGGCTTCGGCAAGGCTCGGCCGGAATATTCCTTGTTCGAACAGACCCGGGACAATGAACAGACGGCGATTGAGAACGCCCAGGCCATCGGCGCCGAATTGGGCGTAACACTGGACGCATCCGGCGCCACCGAACCGGGCCTGAGCCTGAAACGGGCGGCCGACGATAAGCCCTGGGCCACCTGCCGGCGCCCCTGGTCGCTGATGTATTTTACCGCCCACGGCCGAGCGCTGCCGTGTTGCATCGCCCCGTTCTCGGCCCGCGGCTACGAGAATTACACCCTGGGCGACGCCACCCAGGACACTCTGCGGGACATCTGGAACAGTCCCGCCTACCGCGGTTTCCGCACGTCCCTACTGGGCGAAACCCCACCCTCGCCCTGCCAAAACTGCGGACTGCGATGGAGCCTTTGATACCAACCAGAATTTGCCTCGACCGTTTGCCGTCATGGACGGAGCCGCATCAGGCAGAATTTGCGCAGTTGGCAGCGAGGCTGATTGAACACCCGGCGATACAGGGACCGGAGGCGATCGTTCCTGCCGCGGTAACGCCGGCACCGAACACGGCCGGCCTGCCGGATGCGCTGAAGCGCGGCATCGAGGAGCTGTCGGGCGTGCCAATGGATGGCGTGCGGGTACATTACAATTCGTCCGAACCGGATCGGTTTGTTACTGCAACGTTTGCACAGGGGGATGATATCCACATCCCGGCCGGGCAACAGCGGCATCTTCCACATGCAGCGTGGCATGTGGTGCAGCAAGTACAAGGCTGCGTCCAACCTACGATACAGAGGAAGAGTGGAAGCCCCGTCAATGACGATTCCGGGTTGGAGCACGAAGCTGACAGCATGGGAGCAAGGGCGATGATGGACCGGAGTGACCCGGCGACCCAAGTATTGGAACCACAAACGAACACAGATCAAAATCCCTGCATCGCCGTTCGAAACAAATAAACTGATGCCCGGTATCCACAGCAATACCAAAATATTTGATCTTTTATTTGTGTTCATTTGCGTTCATTTGTGTTTCCATTGCCTTGCTTCGACTGCCCGGACCGAACCGTGACCGGCGTAACCGTCGTCATCCCAACCTTCAACGAAGCCGCTTCGATCGCCCGCGTGATCGGCGAACTTCCAACCGACATCGCGCAAGAGGTCATCGTGGCGGATGGCGGCAGCACCGATGGCACCCCGGCAATCGCCCGATCCGCCGGCGCCCGGGCCATCAACGCCGGCCGAGGCTACGGCCGCGCCTGCCAGGCCGGCGCCGACGCCGCCAAAAACCCGGTCATCGTCTTCCTGGACGGCGACGGCGCCGACCGCGGCGACCTGTTGGGCCTGATCGCCAACCCGGTCCTGGCCGGAACCCACGATTTCGTCCTGGCCTCCCGCACCCGCGGCCAAAGAGACCCCGGATCGATGCTATGGCACCAGGTGCTGGCCGGCCGGATCGCCGGTTGGGGCATGGGTGCCCTCTATGGCACACCCTACAGCGACATGTGCGCCTTCCGAGCCATCACGCGCGACGCCCTGAACCGGTTGGACATGCGCGAAATGACCTACGGCTGGAACATCGAAATGCAAATGAAAGCCGCGAGAGCCGGCCTGCGAATTACCGAAATCGCAGTGCCATACCGGTGCCGGATGGGGGGCGAATCGAAAGTCGCCGGGTCGTTACGCGGCACGCTGCGCGCCGGCGGCAAGATCGTATCGACGTTTGTCAGGGTCGCAATCCAACCGCGATAATCCACGACCAGAACTCAAGCCCCAGAACTCATGCACCAGAACTCATGCCCGGACCAGCATCTTGTCATGCGAGGCCAGCGCCCGGTGCAGCATAAAAAGTGGTATCGCCAACGCCGAAATAATCGCCGCCGCCAGCAACGCAACCTCCGGCCGCCCGGCATAATCCGCCGCCAGCCCACACAACGCCGGCGAGAACGTTCCCCCCAAATAATACACCGTATAAAACAACCCCATGCCAACCGCCCGGTGTTCCGCCCGGGCGGACAACGTGCCCACCGCCATGATCACCCCCGGCTGGACCGCGCCCACGATCCCCAGCAGAACCGCCCACCCAACCGGCCATCCCGTCAGCGCCGTCCCAGCCATCCCGATCACCAAAGCCAGAGTGCCGATCAGGAACACATTGAACCCGCCAAACCTGGCCGCCAGACCGCCGCCGGTTAACGTTCCCGGAACATTACCCCAGGTGATGATCGTCATCACCAACGCAATAACCCCCGCCCCATACCCCTGAAACGCCAGAGTGCTCGGCAGATACGACGCAAAGGACGCGAAACCCGAGGTATAAACCGTCCAGATCCCACCCGCGATCACCAGCAGCAAACACTCCCGCCCGCTCGGCAACGAAAATCGCCGGGACGCCGAAGCGGCATGCGGCGGAACCCGATAACTTCCCAGAAACAACAACAGAGCCAGCCCGGCCGGCACCGCATCGGTTAAAAACGCCGCTTGCAGTCCAAACCGGTCCAGCACCGGCGGCAACACGAGCTGAGCCATCCCCATCCCGATCGGGAACGCGCAAACCGATACACTGATCCCGATCATGAACCGAGGCCCCACGAACCAGTCGGCGATAATCTTGCCCTGCAGCACGATCATCGCGACCGCCCCAACGCCCGCCGTCGTGCGCCCGATGGCAATGCCCGCCGCCGTCTCCGCCCCGGCACTGACGCAGGCTCCGGCGGTCATCAACACCAATCCGGCCCCCAGCACCCACCGGTCGCCAAACCGCCGCCCCAACAGCCCCAGCGGCAGTGCCACGAACATGCCCAGCAGCATGTAGGCGCCGATCAGCCCGCCAAGTTGCGCGTAACTCAGGCCAAACCGCTGCACCAGTTCCGTGCCCAGCGTGGCAATCGTCTGGAACTGGTAGCCGAACGCGATCCGGGCCAACGCCAGCGACGCGAGAATGATCCACGACCGAAGCTGCATTCGTTTCCTCAGACCCCGAGCCGGAGCTGCCCGGATCGCCGCGACCCTATCCAGCCGACGCGCCCCTGAAAACCCCTTGGCCATCCGGGCAATTCACCACGGGCGGTAGCACCACGCCGCCGACACGCCTATCTTAGGGCGATGTCCGACACACCCGCCTTCCTCGATCCTGGCCGTCCGCCGGTTCCCGACCTCGTCATTCCGCGCGGCGCCCTGCCGTTTTACCTGCCGCGACGGCCGGTGCGCGGGCGACTCGTGCGGCTCGGTCCCCTGGCCGACGCCCTGCTGTCACGCCACGACAACCATCCGGTGGTCACCAGTTTGGTCGGTCAGGCGCTGGCCCTCGCCGCCGGCCTGTGTTCGGCGCTGAAATTCCGCGGCACGTTCAGTCTCCAGGCAAAAGGCGACGGCCCCGTTTCCATGCTGCTCGCCGACTGCAGCGATGCCGGAGAATTGCGCGGCCATGCCATCACCAACCCGGAGAAGCTAAAGGCCCTGCTCGCTCACAACCCCGCCCCCTCCGCCCAGACTTTGCTCGGCAACGGCTACCTCGCCTTCACCGTCGATCCGGGCAACGAGCAAGACCGCCACCAGGGCATCGTCGCGATCGAAGGCGCCACGCTGGCCGACATGGCATTGCACTATTTCAACACCAGCGAACAACTCCGCTGCCAGGTGCATCTGGCCTGCCATCACACCCCATCCGGCTGGCGGGCCGGCGCCCTGATCCTGGAGAAAGTCGCCGGCACCGGCGGCATCGATTCGGACCCGGCCAACCCGGAACTGGCCGACCCCGACATGACCGAAGCCGAACAGCACG
>JAYUEJ010000474.1:0-1555 GCA_043739265.1 Rhodopila sp.
GATGTATCTGGTGTCCGGCATCTCCGGCTCCAAAGCCGCCGATATGGCCGCCGTGGCGCCCGTCCTGTTCCCCGACATGAAACGGCGCGGGGCGAACGAGGGCGAACTGGTTTCCCTGCTGGCGGCCTCGGGCGCGATGAGCGAAACGATCCCGCCGTCGCTGGTGCTGATCACCATCGGATCGGTGACCGGCGTGTCCATCGCCGCTCTGTTCACCGGCGGCCTGATGCCGGCCATGGTGCTGGCGGTGGCGCTGGCGCTGATCGCCCGCTGGCGGGGGCGCAACGAAAACATGGCCGGCGTCAAGCGCCCCCCGTGGAGCTTCATCGGCAAGGCGTTCATCATCTCCTTGCCCGCATTGGTGCTGCCGTTCGTCATCCGCACCGCGGTGATCGAGGGCATCGCCACCGCGACCGAGGTGTCCACCATCGGCATCGTCTATGCCATCCTGATGGGCATTCTGGTCTATCGCCAGTTCCCGCTGCGCCGGCTGTATCCGATGCTGATCGAGACAGCCGCGTTGTCGGGCGCCATCCTGCTGATCATCGGCACCGCGACCGGAATGGCGTGGGCGCTGACGCAGTCTGGGTTTTCCCGCCAACTGGCAGCGGCGATGACCCAGATGCCGGGCGGGGCGGCGGGGTTCATGGCGGTGTCCATCCTGGCGTTCATCGTGTTGGGCAGCGTGCTGGAGGGCATCCCCGCCATTGTGCTATTCGGACCGTTGCTGTTTCCGGCAGCGAAGTTAGTGGGGATCCACGAGGTCCACTATGCCATGGTGGTCATCCTGGCGATGGGGATCGGCCTGTTCGCGCCGCCGTTCGGGGTCGGGTATTACGCGGCCTGCGCGATCGGACGCGTATCACCCGACGCCGCGATGCGCCGGATCTGGCCCTACCTGCTGGCGGTGCTGGCCGGTCTGATCGTGGTAGCGGCGGTGCCGTGGTTCAGTATCGGGTTCTTGTGACGCCCGCCCTTGTCGGCGCCGTCGGCAAGGACGCATGCGCCGTGCGAACGGCATGGCCCAGCAATACGCCCGCGACCTGACCGGCCGATGGACTGAAACCCGGTTCGGCAATGGTCTCGGTAAGCTGTTTGACCATGTCCCACTCTTCATGGGTCAGTGTCACCTTGCGCGGTTCGGCGTCCGGCAATCCCGGCCTGCCGCCCGTCGAGCGCAGCCGGTTCGCGATTTCCTGCCGCAGCGTGAACCACGCAACCGGCGACCCACCGGAAGCCGGTGCCGGCACAACCTCGGACGCACCGAATGCCTTGGCCAGATCGGCATCGGTGACGCGACGCTTGGTCACGTCGGTCAACAGCAGGCGCGGTTTGGTTTCATCGGTCATGATCAGGCGGTGTGACATGGATATCTCCGTGTAAACGGGGTCGTAGCGTGTGGACAAGCCGGAATGTGGCGCCCGATTAAGCCGGGTCGTAGCGTCCGGACAAGCCGGAACGGGGCGCCGGATTAAGCCGGGTCGTAAGCGTCTGAACAAGCCGGAACGGGCCGCCGGATTAAGCCGGGTCGTAAGCGTCTGAACAAGCCGGAACG
>JAYUEJ010000475.1:0-4837 GCA_043739265.1 Rhodopila sp.
GCGCATCCGGGCGAAGAATGCGATCAATCATATCGCCCTCAATTTGGGGGGCGCCGGGCAATGCCCGACCGAGTGGCAGTTATCCACCTATCCCGATTGGGCGCGGCCGAAGATCGATTTGGTTTGGGAAGGGGTCGATCTGGACCTGTGCAGCCCCGATCCGGCCGCCCGCAAAAAGACCCTCAAGATCGGCGACATGACGATCCGGCCGACCGATAAGCTGGTCACCTACGTGTCGCGCGACCTGGAACCGTATCGCGGATTCCACGTCATGATGCGGGCGCTGCCCGACCTGTTGCGCGCACGCAAGGACGTCAAGGTCGTTATGATAGGCGGCGACGGCATCAGTTACGGCTCCGGCCCGGCCGGGGGTGGCACCTGGCGCGAGGTGATGATGAAGGAGGTCGGTAAGGATATCGACATGGACCGCGTCGTGTTTCCGGGGCGCGTGTCGTACCAAACCTATCTCGCGGCGCTGCAACGGTCGGATGCTCATGTCTATCTGACCTATCCGTTCGTCGCATCCTGGTCGCTGCGTGAATCCCTTGCCATCGGCTGCCCGGTGATCGGCGGCGACACCCAGACGGTGCGGGAATTCATCACCCACGGTCAGAACGGCCTGCTGACACCCTGCCTGGAACCGCGCACCCTGGCGCGGACCATCCTTGATCTGCTGGACGACAAGCCGCTGACGCGCAAGCTGCGGGAGAACGCCCGAGCGTATGCGGTGCGACGGCTGGCGATGGGGGATTATCTGGAGTCCTATTGCCGTTTGATCGGCCGCCTGACCGGGGAAAACCCAGCCGAGGCCGTCAACCCGGCGCCCGGCCCCGCTCACTCGATCCGCCGAAGCAAACCGGCGTTCGGCACCACGCTCGCCAGGCGCCTGGTCGCGGCCGAGGCCTGAGGGCGGCAGGGTCGTCTCTTGCCCGCTCATTGCCAAAGACAAAACGCGCTCCGCCCCTTGCCCCGTCCCGCTGCCTTGTGCCACCACACCCACGCGATGCAAGTCACCGCGCATCGCCACCGAGAGGATTATCATGACGGATAGCGTTCCGGCGCCCCTACCGGTCGAAGGCACCCTGATGCGCGGCAAACGCGGCGTTATCATGGGCGTCGCCAACGACCGTTCGCTGGCCTGGGGCATCGCCCAGGCCTGCGCCGCGCAGGGCGCCGAACTGGCGTTCACCTACCAGGGCGACGCGCTGGAGAAACGGGTGCGCCCGCTGGCAACGCAGGCGGGTTCGGACCTCGTGGTTCCCTGCGACGTGTCCGATGAGGCCAGTATCGACACAGCCTTCGGCGCGGTGGCGCAACGCTGGGACGGGCTCGATTTCGTTGTTCATGCCATTGGTTTCGCTGACAAACAGTATTTGCGCGGACGCTATCTGGACACCCCGCGCGGGGCCTTCCTGCAAGCCATGGATATTTCCTGCTACTCGTTCGTCTCGGTCTGCCAGCGCGCGGTGCCGATGATGAAGCCGGGCGGCAGCCTGCTGACCTTGTCCTATCTGGGCGCCGAACGCGTGGTGCCGCATTACAACGTCATGGGCGTGGCGAAGGCGGCGCTGGAGGCGTCGGTGCGCTATCTCGCCGCCGATCTGGGCAACGCCGGCATTCGGTGCAACGCCATCAGCGCCGGGCCGATCAAGACCCTGGCGGCGTCCGGCATCGGCGATTTCCGCTACATCCTGCGCTGGAACCAGCTTAATGCGCCGATGCAGCGGAATGTGACGATCGAGGAAGTCGGCGGCGCCGGATTGTATCTGTTGTCCGATCTGTCGTCCGGCGTGACGGGGGAGGTGCATCACGTCGATTGCGGCTACCATGTCGTCGGCATGAAACATCCGGATGCGCCGGACATCGCCACCGCCGAAGGCTGACAGGCCACACCATGTCCCACAACAGTTTCGGTCATCTGTTCCGGGTCACGACATGGGGCGAAAGCCACGGTCCGGCGATCGGCGGGGTGGTCGATGGATGCCCGCCCCGGCTGAAGCTGACCGAGGCCGACATCCAGCCCTGGCTGGACAAGCGCCGCCCCGGCCAGTCCAAGTTCACCACCCAGCGGCAGGAGCCGGACACGGTCCGCATTCTTTCGGGCGTGTTCGAGGGTGTCACCACCGGCACCCCGATCAGCCTGATGATCGAGAACCAGGATCAACGATCCCGCGACTACACGGCCATCGCCGCGCAGTTCCGTCCCGGCCACGCCGACCTGACCTACGACCTGAAATACGGAATCCGAGACTATCGCGGCGGCGGCCGGTCCTCTGCCCGCGAAACCGCGATGCGCGTGGCGGCCGGCGCGGTCGCCCGTCTGGTGTTGGGGGACGGCGTGCGCATTCGCGGCGCGCTGGTGCAGATCGGACCGCACCGGATCGACCGCGACCGCTGGGACTGGGCGCAAGTGGACGAAAACCCGTTCTTCTGCCCCGATCCGGTCATGGCCGGGATTTGGGAAACCTACATGTCGGAGGTCCGCAAATCCGGGTCGTCAGCCGGCGCGGTGATCGAAGTTGTCGCCGACGGTGTGCCGCCCGGCCTGGGTGCGCCGGTCTATGGCAAACTGGACGCCGATCTGGCTGGCGCGCTGATGTCGATCAACGCCGTCAAGGGTGTCGAAATCGGTGAGGGTTTCGCCGCCGCCGCGCTGACCGGAGAAGACAACGCCGACGAGATGCGGATGCGGGACGGGCTTGTGGAGTTCAGATCGAACCACGCCGGCGGCATCCTGGGCGGTATCTCCACCGGCCAGCCCATCGTCGCGCGGTTCGCGGTGAAGCCGACCAGTTCGATCTTGTCGCCGCGCCAGTCGGTCGATCGCCTCGGCAATGAGATCGAGATCGTCACCAAAGGCCGCCACGACCCCTGCGTCGGTATCCGCGGCGTGCCGGTAGGCGAGGCGATGGTTGCGTGCGTGCTGGCCGACCATTTGCTAAGGCATCGCGCGCAGAACCCGGACGCACCGACGACGACGCGGCTGCCGCGGAATTAGGGGTCGGTACCGAACAGATGTTCGGGGCTTATGGGCCGTTGGTTTGCCGCCACGTCATCCAGCAGCGCGGGTTGCCCGCCCCGAATGCCGTTCGGGTTGCGTCTTGAAATCACTGACGTCACCCGTCATATAAAAAGCGACACATGACAGGACGCTTTGATGGCCGATCAACTACAAGTGGAACCGCCAACAAGCGACAACGACGGACTACGACGCGTGGCGGATTTGCTTGGCGGTATTCGGATTCTCCGGCATCGGCTGAACACGTCCTTTGATGCTCACGAGATGCTTCTGCACGGGATACCGGGCGCAGCGTTGGTGCATCTCGTCGAGAACCTCGCGGTGCTTCACAAGTCGGCCTCATTCGAACGGGCTGTGGGAATGAGTCTGCGCACGATCCAGCGCCGCAAAGACGCTCCCGCGAAGCCGCTGAACCAGGAACAGAGCGGCCGGACCTGGAAATTCGCCGAAATTCTGGCCAAGGCGACCATGGTGTTGGGGTCGCAGGATGCGGCGGAGCAGTGGATGCAACGACCCGCCATGGGCCTGGACCAGAGATGCCCGATCGACCTCCTGGCGACACCGGCCGGGGTGGAGATCGTCGAAACCTTTTTGGGCCGCCTCGAATACGGCGTCTATACTTGACGCCACTTCCCGCGCTGCTCGGTGGCCATAGGCTCATGGCCTGGCGCCTGGACCAGGCAGCGTTCGCAACCACGTGGGACAGCGGTGAAGGCGCCTACAGGCTGGGTGGCCGATGGAACAGCAGAGGCGTGCGAGCGGTTTACTGCTCGATCGATCCAGCAACGGCCATCCTGGAGGTCGCCGTCCATAAGGGCTTTAAGGCCCTGGATACCGTCCCGCATGTGTTGACAGCCATTACCATCGCGACACCGGCAAGTGTGCATGTCATTGACCCATCGTTGGTTCCCAATTCCGATTGGCTCAGGCCGGGCATACCGGGCGTCGGCCAACAGGGTTGGGGCGACGCATTACTGGTGAATCATATGTTCGTCCTGCTACCCAGCGTCGTATCGGCCCATAGCTGGAATTTGCTCTTCGTCGGGACGCTTGGGGCAGGGCGTTATACTTCGACGCAAGAAACGTTCTCGCTCGATCCGCGACTTCATCCACCCGCGGTGCCGCCCGCCATGCCATAGTCTGAAGCAGAGCATCGACTGTCTCTGATGGCGCGCCGACGATAGGCCGGGCCGGGAGCGGACGACCGCCGCGCGAGCAAGACCACTTCCCTGTAGGCTAACCGACGTTAGGTGTTCACCATTATCATGAGCCGCGTCCTCCACCGCTCCGGCGCCATCCCCCCGATCGCCGTTCGCGGCGAGGGCATCCACCTTTACACCGCTGACGGGCGCTCCATCATCGACGCCTCCGGCGGTGCCGCCGTCGCCTGCCTCGGCCACGGCAACCGCCGCATCGCCGAGGCCATCGGGCGCCAGGCGGCCACCATGGCCTACGCCCACACGGGCACGTTTTCCAACCAACCCGCCGAGGACCTTGCCGAAATCCTGCTGCACGGCGAACCCGGCGGCCTGACCAAAGCCTGGTTCTGCTCCTCCGGGTCGGAGGGCAATGAGGCCGCGATCAAGCTCGCCCGCCAGTATTTTTTGGAAATTGGCCAGCCCCAGCGCATCCGCACCATCGCCCGCCGGCAATCCTACCACGGCACGACGCTCGGCGCGCTGGCGGCCGGCGGCAACATGATGCGCCGGTCCCATTATGAACCGATCCTGAGCCAGGCCCACAGCCTGGTTTCCCCCTGCTTCGCCTACCGGTTCCAGGACCAGGGCGAAACCGACGCGCACTATCTGGATCGCCTGG
>JAYUEJ010000476.1:0-14483 GCA_043739265.1 Rhodopila sp.
CTGACGCCTCGGCAGCAGCGGTCAGCGGTGGCGCGGCGGGCGTTGGCGGCCTCGGGGTTCATGGAGTGCGTGACATTCAGCTTCATGGCGCGGTCTGACGCGGAACGGTTCGGTGCAGCGCCGGATGCGCTGCGGTTGAGCAACCCGATCGCGGCCGATCTGGACCAGTTGCGGCCGACTCCGTTGGCGACGCTGGCGTTGGCGGCGAAGCGGAACGCCGCGCGCGGGTATTCCGATGTGGCGCTGTTTGAGATCGGGCCGGCATTCGCGGTGGATGCGCCGGATGGGCAGAAGCTGGTTGCCTCTGGTTTGCGCGCCGGTTCAACAGCGCGAAGCTGGCTGGTGCCGCAGCGGCCGGTGGATGCGATGGATGCGAAGGGTGACCTGTGGGCGCTGCTGACGGCGATCGGGGTGCCGTTGGAGGCGTTGCAGGTGACCGCGGATGCGCCGTCGTTCCTGCACCCCGGCCGTTCGGGGATGGTGCGTCAAGGGCCGAAAACGGTGATGGGGTATTTTGGCGAGATCCATCCCGGGCTGCTTGCGGCCCTGGACCTGCCGGGGCCGATGGTGGTGTTCGAACTGAACCTGGATGCGGTTTCCGAACCTAAACGGCGCAAGAAGAGCACGCCCGATTTGCCGGCGTTCCAGCCGGTGCGACGCGATTTCGCGTTCATCGTGGATAGCGCGGTGGCGGCCGATAGTGTCGTGCGGGCGGCGCGGGGCGCGGAACGGACTTTGATCACCGGCGTGGTGCTGTTCGATGTTTATGAGGGCGATCGGATGGTGGAGGGCAAGAAGTCGCTGGGTGTCGAAGTCACGTTCCAGCCGCGCGAACGTACCCTGACGGACGCCGAAATCGAGGCGGCGAGCCAGAAGGTGGTCGCCGCCGTGGCGAAGGCGACGGGGGCGACGTTGCGATAGCCGGGTTTCACCAGGCAATCGGCGAACCGTCCCAGGCGAAAAAGCCTCCGTTCGAGTTTGGACCCATGCCGTCCATGACGGCGAGCAGGGCCGCGGCGGACTGCGCCGGGGTGAACAGCTTGCCGGGCCGGACTCCCGACTGGAAGGGGGCGCTGAGTGCGGTATCGACGGTCCCGGGATGCAAGGCCACGCAGATGCCCAAGGGACGGGTGCGGCAATGCTCGATCGCGAGCGTGCGAATAAGCATATTCAGTGCCGCCTTGGAGCTTCGGTAGCCGTACCAGCCGCCGAGGTGGTTGTCGCCAATGCTGCCGACCCTGGCTGACAGCGCGGCGAACAGGCTGGATTGGGCTTTGGGCGTCAACGGCAAAAAGTGCTTCGCGACCAGCGCGGGGCCTGCGGCATTGAGCGCGAACAGCGCGGTCAGCGACTCCAGCGTCACAGCCCGCATCGACTTTTCCGGGGTGAGGCCGGGGCGGTGCAATGCGCCTGTGGCGACAACGATTCGGGTCAGCGGGCCGAGGCGCGATAGCTGGTCCGCGGCTGCCGCCAAGGTTGCTTCTTCCAGGATATCGACCCCGATCCAGTCGCGCCGGTCATCGGTGAGCCAGCCATTCGGGCGGCGGCGGGACAGGGCGACGACTCGGCCATAGGCGGGATCGGACATCAATTGTTCGGCGATGGCGCGACCAAGTCCTCCTGTCGCGCCGACGACGACGGCTATGTTCCCGGTCATGTTCCCGGTCATGTCCCCGGTCATGTCAGTGTCGCCGCGCCGGCGATCAGGCCGATGACGGCCGCGGCGGTCAGCAGGGTTCGAAGATGGGGATACCAGGCGGGCAGGTTTTGGCTCCGCATATCCCACAGCCAGTGCGATCCAAGCGCGATGGCAAGGCCTGTTAGTTGCAGGGCGCGGTGATTGGCGGATGCGGTCAGCAGGGCCAACCCCACCAGGGTCGGCAGCATGGACAGTGAAACCACAGCAATGTCCGGCTCGGGCCGCGCATTGGCAAATCCCCAGCGCGCGCCGCCAAGAAACGACAGGATCAGCCCGGCGTACAGTGCAAGCACCAGGGCGGCACTGTCTTTGAGTGCGGAAAACATCAGCCCGGCCAACGGGGGTGCCAGGAAGGGAATGACTCCCAACAGACCGTAGGTCAGGACGACGGGGGGGATGACCATGCGCACGCTGTCTATTTGGGATGGGTGTGCGGCTTGGCAACCGTACCGGCGCGATCCACCATCCAGTCCGTCGCTTTTATTCCATAAGGAACGTCACATGGCCCGCGTCCGCAGCATCCCGTCCGCCGAATTGCCGCCCGATGTGGCGGACGTATATGAACGGTTTGCCGGCGGCTACGGCCCGTTCCGCAATCAGGTGGCGGTTTTTGCCCATGTGCCGGAGGCTGTGCGGCACCTGATGGGCCTGTTGATGGCGTTGCGAGAGGCGGCCACTCTGCCCAAACGCTATCTGGAAATCGCTATCGTTGTCGTGTCCAAATTGAACGACTGTCATTACTGTGTGGCGCATCATAAGCCGTTCCTGGCAATCGAGGGCCTTTCATCCGACGGCATCGATCGTTTGTTGGAGGCGGATAATCCGGAGTTGGACGCTGTGGACCGGTTGGTGATCGACTACGCGCGGGCCGCGTGGGAAACACCGAACCAGATCCGCGACAGCCTGTTCGAGCAGCTGCGGGCGCATTTTTCCGAGGCGCAGATTGTCGAGCTGACGTTGCGCATCACGCTGTGCGGGTTCTTTAATCGTTTCAATGATGCATTGCAGATCGAGGAAGAGGATGAGGCACGGGCGAAGCTGGCCTCGCTGGTAACCCGATAGCATCTGGTAACCCGATAGCATCTGGCCCAGGGTGTTTGTCGTGTCGCCGATACGCGCATAACATCGGTTCAGAACCAGGGGAGCACGCAGATGGCCACGACGACGTTCAAGGTCGGCGACATGATCGTCCACCGGATTATTGAGATGGAGTGCGGTTTCACGCCGGCGCTGGAATTCCTGCCGAAGCTGACTCCGGCGATGCTGGAAGAGAGCCGGGCATGGATGACGGAGACAAAGGCGCTGGACGCGAATGATCTGCTGGTGCTGTGCTTTCAGGCCTATATCGTGCGCACCGGGCGGCACATCATCCTGGTCGATAGTTGCGTTGGAAACGACAAAAACCGCCCTGCTCGGCCGCTGTGGCACATGAAGACCGACAGCGTGTTCATGGACGGGCTGAAAGAGGTCGGGCTAACGGTGAACGATATCGATTTCGTTCTTTGCACGCATCTTCATGTCGATCATGTCGGCTGGAACACGCAATTGGAAAATGGCCGCTGGGTGCCGACATTTCCGAAGGCGAAGTATCTGTTCTCTAAAATCGAACTGGATTTCTGGCTGGCGGAGAACGACAAGGCCGAAGTGCCACCGATCGCCGACAGCGTCATTCCGATCGTTGAAGCGAAACGGCACCAGTTGGTGACAAGCGATTACGAATTGAACGATCTCGTGCGGTTGATCCCGACGCCGGGTCACACGATCGATCATTACGCTGTGACGCTTGGTCGGGGCGGCAAGGACGCGGTGATCACCGGCGATCTGATCCATACGCCGTTGCAGGCGAAATGGCCCGATCTGGCGATGCGAATCGATTACGACCCGCTGCAGAGTTCGGCGACGCGCTGGAAATTCCTGGAGCAGTTCTGCGATACCGAAACGCAATGCTGCTTCGCGCATTTCCCGTCGCCGTCCCGCGGGTATGTCAAGCGGTGGGGCGACGGGTTCAAATGCGAGTATATTACGGGCTAGTCACAAACCCTCGACCAGCCTGATGTCGCGTTCGGCTCCGTCACCGAGCGCGGCGAGGGCGGCCTGGTAGGCGGGGGAGTCGTGGGCGGCGGTGGCCTGCGCCAGGCTGTCGAACGCGATCACGACGGTGCGCTGGTTAAGGCCAGCTTCGTAGGTTTTCGCCGGCGTGCCGCGCACGATGAACGTGCCGCCGGCGGCGGTAATGGCTGGGCCGGCCAGGACCGCGTAGGCGGCGAGCTTCTCGGGGTTGGAGATGGAGCGGTAGGTGCCGATCCAGTATGTCTTTGCCATGGGGTCCTCCCGGGTTGTCCAGGGTGTTTAACATTGCGTGAGGATGGGCGACAATCGGGGCCGATCGTGCTAGGAACTGCCGCATGAGCGCATCTGTTCGTCAGCCGATGTCGGTCGCTGAGTTTCTCGCCTGGGAAGAAAGGCAGGAATTTCGCTGGGAATTCGATGGGTTCCAGCCGGTTGCTATGACGGGTGGGACCGCCGCGCATGAGACGATTATAGGCAATATTTTTTACGCTTTGCGAAGCCGGTTGTCCGGCGAGCGGTGCCGCGCCTATGGCGCAAACCTGAAAATCGAGGTCGCCGGCCGTATTCGCTACCCGGACGGTTTCGTTGTCTGCACGCCGGTCGCACCGCGTTCGACTGTGGTCCGCGATCCCGTTGTGGTATTTGAAGTCCTCAGCGACAGTACCTCCCGCACCGACCGAATCGAAAAGCTGCGGGAGTACGGGGCCACCCCTTCTATCCAGCGTTATGTGATCCTGGAGCAAAGCGCGATCGCGGCGATGGTGTTCGTGCGCAAAGGATCTGATCTGGTGGCGGAAACGCTGACAGCGGCTGACACCTTGCACATGCCGGAAATCGACGTATCGGTGTCGATGGCGGAATTCTATGACGGCCTCGTATTCGAGCATCAGGCCGACGTGCAGTCAGGCTAAAGCGGTCTCCAACCGGATATTCCCGAAGTCATCCACCCGTGCGGTCATGCCTTTCGGCACCAGACAGGTCGCGTCATACTCCTGTACGATCAGCGGGCCGGGGACCTTACCGATTAGCCCCGCGCGATCCGACACCGGTGTTTCGATCCACCCATCGCCGGGAAACCAGGCGCGGCGGCTGCTGGGGACAGCTTGTGCGAATGGCGGAATCCGGCCGGGCAATCTGGGTAGTTCCGGCAGGCCGCGCGCCATGACGGACAGGCCCATCAGTTCCACATGTTCGCCGTCCGGCGCTCGGAAACCGTAAGTCTTTTCGTGTTCATCACCGAACAATGCCGCGATCGCCGCTGGTGCGATCTTCCCGTCCGGCAATGCGACCTCAATCTCGCTCGATTGTCCGACGTAACGGATGAACGCGGCGCGTTGGAAAATTTGCCGTTCCGGGGGGAAACCGTCGCGGGTTAAGCGCCGCGTTCCGGCATCGGTCAGGTCGGCGATGATGCGGTTGATGCGGTCGGGGTCGGCCTGGTCCAGCCGCACGCGGATACTTTGGCGTGCGTGGTGTTCGGCGTCGGCGACCAGCAGGCCGAAGGCGCTGAACACGCCCGGCAGCGGCGGGATAATGATCCGTGCGATGCCCAGTTCGGCGGCTATGCCGGCGGCGAACAAAGGCCCGTTGCCGCCGAACGCGAGCAGGGCGAACTGACGGGGGTCTCGGCCGCGTTCGACCGACACGGCGCGGATGGCGCGCATCATGGTCGCCGACGCTAACCGCAACATGCCGTGGGCGGCTTCCTCGATGGACAGGTTCAGGGGCACCGCCAGGTCGCGGCGGATCGCGGCACGCGCGGCGTCAAGGTCCAGGCGCATGGTGCCCCCGGTCAGGCCGCCGGGATCGAGGTATCCCAGGGCGAGGTTGCAGTCTGTGATGGTGGGCGCGGTGCCACCTTTTCCATAGCAGGCCGGGCCAGGTGCCGCGCCGGCGCTTTGCGGCCCGACTTTAGGGGCACCGGCGCCGTCCAGGCGGCAAATCGATCCGCCGCCGGCCCCGACCTCGGCGAGATCGATGGCGGGAAGTTTCAACATGTAGCCGGCGCCGACCAGCAGGCGCGATCCGGCCATGACTCCGCCACCAACCTCGATGGCTTCGGCGCGTAATACTTCGCCGTTCTCGACCAGGCCGGCCTTAGCGGTTGTTCCACCCATGTCGAACGTAACGATCCTGGGTTCGTTCAGGCGGCGGGCCAGGGCCGCGCCGCCGACGACGCCGGCTGCCGGGCCGGATTCGATGATGTGGGCCGGGGATTCCGCGGCGAAGGCGGCGGAGGCGAGGCCGCCATTGGACTGCATCAGTTGCAGGGGCGCCGCAATGCCAAGCTCGCGCAGACGGGCGTCCAGCGCAGTGATGTAGGCACGCACGATGGGCATGACGTAGGCGTTGATGACGGTGGTGCTGGTGCGGGGATATTCCTTGATCTCCGGCAGGATTTCACTGCTGACGGAGATGGCGACGCCCGGTAACGCGGCGCGGACGGCTTTCCCGACGGCTTGTTCATGGGCGGGATTGGCGTAGCTGTGCAACAGGCAGATGGCGACGCTGACGACGTTCTCCGCGCGCAACATGGCGATGACCGGCTCCAGGCTGGCGGGGTCCAGCGGGATGGCAACGGAACCGTCGGGACGCATCTTCTCGGTGACTTCCAGGCGCAGGCGGCGTTCGACCAGGGCGCGTGGCTTGGTCCAGCCAATGTCGTACAGCACCGGCATGCGCAGGTCGCGAATTTCCAGGATATCGCGAAAACCGCGTGTCGTTATCAGGGCCGTTTTGGCACCCTTGGCTTCGAGCACGGTGTTCGATCCGACGGTCGTCGCGTGCAACACGTCGGTCACCGTGCCGGGGCGGCCGGCGAGCAGGGTGCGCAGGCCGTCAATGATACCCGCGCCGTAGTCGTGCGGTGTGGAGGCGGTTTTGTGCGTTGTTACGGTTCCGTCAGGGGAGATCGCGACGATGTCGGTAAAGGTGCCGCCGATATCGATGCCGATGCGCAGGCTCATGCGGCTGGCTCCCGGGCTACGGCGGGAAGTGGCTTTCGTTCCGATCGCAGACGGGCGCGCAAAACCGCCGTAGCGGTGGTGTCAATGACCGGTGGATCGCCGGCGGCAACAACGCCGTAGTCGCGGGCGGCGGCTTCGATCGTTACTAATTCATCGCGCAGGTCGCGGGCGACGCTGTCCAGGTCTCGATCCAGGGCCGGACCCCAGCCGCCGGCGCCGGGCAGTTCGTGGCGGAAGATTTCGCCACGTTTCAGGTTCATGGTCAGCTTGGCGTGCAGTTTTGTTTCCCCGGGCAGGCCAGGGTCCATGACGTTGCGACCGAAAGCACCGGGGCCACCGCCCTGCAAACCATACGGTCTGTGCGTCTGGCGGTCGGCTCGGACTTGCAAAATTCCCTCATCCGCCAACATGCGCCAGGTTTTTCGTTGCGACATGCCGCCACGGAAGCGCCCCGCGCCGCCGGTGTCGGGAACAAATTCATAGTCCAGGACCTCAAGCGGGTTTTCGGCCTCGATCACCTCCACCGAGAAACTGGCCATGTTGGCGAACATGCAGGTGTTGCCGTCCAGTCCGTCCGCCCACGGCCGGCCACCCCAGGCACCGGAGATGAAATCGACGTAGATGAATGGGTTCAGTTCTTTGTCGTAACCGCCGATCGTCAGGCCGGTGTTGCCGCCGTCGGATGCCGCGAACACCTTGTCGGGATAAAGTTGCGCCAATGCACCGAAGGCGCAGTCCACTCCGCGGAATCCCGTCAGGCCGCGCGCCGCGCAGGCCGCCGGTAATTTGCCATGGGTAATGGTCCCGGCCGGAGCGATGATCTTGATTGGGCGGAACACACCGTCGTTGTTCGGCATGTTCACGGACAACACCGATTTGACGGCGGTAAAGCTCATGGCAGCGGTATAACTAAGGGTGTTGTTGATCGCGCCTTTCACCTGCGGCGCACTGCCGGTCCAATCGACCTCCATGGTGTCGCCGAACTTGCGGATGGTGCAGACCAGGGGGATGGGGACGCCGATGTCGATCTGGTCGTCGTCGATCCAATCGGTGAACGTTGCTTCACCGTCGGGCAATTCCAGCAGGCATTGGCGGGTCAGGCGTTCGGAGTAGTCCATCATCGCGACCATCAGCGTGGTGACCCCATCGGCACCGTAGCGACCGACCAGATCGGTCATGCCGCGGGCGGCGATCTCACACGCGGCGAGCTGGGACCGAAGGTCGCCGAAGACCCGTCCGGGCAGGCGAACGTTGCGCTCTATCATTCGAAACAACGTCGTGTTCTTCTGCCCCTTGTCGTACAGTTTCAACGGCGGAATGCGCAGTCCCTCGGCGTAGATTTCGGTGCTGTCAGAGGCGTTGGAACCGGGGACCCGGCCACCGACATCGGTGTGATGGCAGATCGTCGCGGCGTAGGCGATCGGGCGGCCGCCGGCGAATAAGGGTTTGAAGATGAAGATGTCCGGCAAATGCATGCCGCCGTCGTACGGGTCGTTGTTGATGAAAATATCGCCCGGATGCACGTCGTCGCCGAAATGCGCCAGCACCGCCTGCAACGCCACCGGGATCGAACACAAATGCCCCGGCAGCGACAGACCCTGCGCCACCAGCCGGCCTTCGGCATCGCAGATCGCCGCGCTGTAATCCATGATGTTTTTCAGCACGCCGGAATACGCCGTCCGGTAGATCGTCAGCACCATCTCATCGCCGATCGCCGAGATGGCGTTGCGGAACAGTTCTTCGGTGATCGGATCGGACATCGCGGTCGCTTCCATAAAGACGGTTTATCCGACCACCGATGCGGTTTCGTGGCAACCGATCGGGGGGTGTGGCATGGTGCGCGGACGCATCGAGACCAAAGGTTACGCATTCATGCTCCATCGTATGTCTGGCCTGCTCTTGCTGATCCTTCTCGCCGGTTGTGACGCGGCGCCGGAGATGAACTGCGACCTGACCAAGGTCGCGGAAATGCCGTTACAGGTGCAGGATCGTTTGCTGGTCGTGCCGGCCGGGATCAACGGCAAATGGGTCCACCTTGTGGTCGATACCGGGGCGGAGCGAACCACCATCAGCGACGCGGTGGCGGATCGGCTGGGGTTGGCGCATGACCCGAAATACACCACGCGATCGCTGGGTATCGGCGGCACCACGACGACAACCGACGTCACGATCGACCGGTTGGTGCTGGGGGGCGTGCGTTTCCCGGTCAACCGGATCGCCGTCGGCACCTTCAAGCTGCAAACCGAACAAGGGTTGAACGCGGACGGATTGCTGGGGGCCGATATCCTGCTGGCGTTCGACATGGATATCGACGTGCCGGGCGGCAAGCTCACGCTGTATCGCAGCCGGGTTTGTCCCGGGACGCAACCGCCCTGGCCGGTCCCCCCGGTCGAGATCATCGGCGTCCGCACGCGCAAGGACCGGCTGCTGCTGCCGTTTGAGCTGGATAACGTTGCCGGTCTGGGGATCCTTGATACCGGGGCGCAAGGGAATGTCGTCGGCCAGGAGATGGCCCGCAAAATGGGACTGAACGATCAGACGATGGCCGGGGATCAGAAAGTGCGCCAGCACGGCGTCGGCGGGGAAAGTATCTCCCACCTGCATCGTTTCAGGCTCTTGCGGATCGGACCGGTGGCCGAAGTATCGCCGGCGATCACTGTTCTGCCGTCGGATTTCGGCGTTGGCGATGCGCTGATCGGGGAGGAATTCCTCCAAGGCAGGCGGGTCTGGCTGTCGTTCCGTAACCGGCAGGTGTTCGTGTCGCGCCGGCCAGACGAGCGATGATCGACAAGTTAAGCATGCTGCTGGCCCTGGCGCGGGAACAGCATTTTGGTCGAGCGGCGGAATCGTGCGGGGTGACGCAACCGACGCTGTCCGCCGGGCTGAAGCAGCTTGAGGAGGGGTTCGGCGTTCTGCTTGTGCAACGGCAGTCCCGATTCATCGGTTTCACGCCCGAGGGCCTGCGCGTGCTGGACTGGGCGCGCCGGATCGTCGGGGATTACCGAGCAATGCGGGATGAGATCAGGGCGTTGAAAAGCGGTCTCGCCGGGCATCTTCGGATCGCCGCCGTGCCGACCGCACTGCCGATCGTTTCGACACTGACGACTCCATTGCATGTGGCGCATCCAGAAGTGGTTTTCACCATTTTGTCCCGCACGTCGATCGAAATTCTGACGTTGCTGGATAATCTGGAGATCGATGCCGGACTGAGTTATGTCGATAACGAACCGTTGGGGCGGGTGCGATCGGTCTCTTTGTATCATGAACGCTACCGGCTGGTGATCGCCGCCGACGGGCCGCTGGGTGGCCGGGAGTCGGTCACCTGGGCCGAGGTTGCGCGTGTGCCGCTGTGCCTGCTGACGCCGGACATGCAGAATCGCCGCATTATCGACCGGAAGCTACGGGCCGCGGGCGTGGAGCCGGCGCCGACATTGCAATCGAACTCGATGGTGGTGCTGTTTGCACATGTGCGGACAGGACGGTGGGCAAGCGTGATGCCCGCGGTATTGGCGGAGACAATGGGGTTGCCGGGGCCGATCCGGGCGATCCCGATCGACGATCCGACGCCGCCGCCAACCATTGGATTGGTGTATCCACAGCGAGAGCCGCTGACGCCGCTGACAGCCGCGTTGGTAACCGAGGCGCGGCGGGTCGGGCCAGGGTGGATGGCGACGCTGTAAGCGATCACGCTCAACACAAAAACCCTGTTCTTTATCGATGAGTGCAGGACCGCCTGCCCGGGTCCGTTTTATCCGGGTGGCGTCATCGTTCTGAATCGGGCGCCCGGCCTCAGTGTTGTTCTGGGGTGGGTTTGCCTGGAAACGCAATGGCTCCTGGCGCAGGTGACGCGCGATCCCTGGACGATCGACACGCGTCCGAGATTTTAGCGCCCTGGAGCCTTGTCACATAGAGCGAGAAGGCCGTGCCGAGATCATTCCGCGGTGCCAGCCTCCGTGGTGTTGGTCTAGTCGTCCTGGACGAACGGGTTTTTGGTCCCCCGCAACTGCAGCCGGATGGGCGTTCCCGGGAGTTTGAAGTTATCGCGCAGACTGTTCACCAGATAGCGGGTGTAGTCCTCGGGCGTCTGTTCGGCGCGCGTGCCGAACACCACGAAGGTGGGGGGCCGCGCCTTGGCCTGGGTCACGTAGCGCAGCTTCAGACGGCGGCCGCTGACCAGAGGCGCCTGGTGGGTTTCCAGCGCATGCTCGAACCAACGGTTCAATTCGCCGGTGGGGATGCGTTTGTTCCAGACCTCATGCGCCTGGCGCACCGCCGGCAGCAGGCGTTCCATGCCGGCGCCGGTCAGCGCGGACAGGGTTACCACCGGGATGCCCTTCATCTGCGCCAGGCTTTCCTCCAGCCGTTCGGTCACCAGTTTGCGCGTGGCGTTACGGTCGGGCACCGCATCCCATTTGTTCAGGGCGACGATGCAGGCGCGTCCCTCGCGTTCGACAAGGCGGGCGATCTGCAGGTCCTGGTCGTCGATGCCGCGGACGGCGTCCAGGCACAGCACCACGACCTCGGCCATTTTCAGGGCCTGGATGGCGGAGCTGACGGACATCTTCTCCAGCTCTTCCTCCACCCTGGCGCGGCGGCGCATGCCGGCGGTATCGACCAGTTCGATGGCACGGCCCTGGTCGTCCGACAGGATGGTGGCGACGGCATCGCGGGTCAGGCCGGGTTCGGGACCGGTTATCATCCGCTCCTCGCCCAGCAGCCGGTTGATCAGGGTGGATTTGCCGGCGTTGGGGCGGCCGACGATGGCCAGCTTCAGCGGGCGGTTATCGTCGAAGTCCTCGGGTGCGGCCGGCGGCGGCGGCGGCAGGCGGTCGGCGATTTCCGACATCAGGTCGGCTACACCGTCGCCATGTTCGGCCGAGACGCCGACCGGATCGCCCAGGCCCAGCGAATAGGCGTCCAGGATCGATGACGTGGCGATGCGGCCTTCCGCCTTGTTGGCGACCAACAGCACAGGCTTGCCCTGCCGGCGGAGCCACTGGGCGAAATGCTCGTCTTGCGGGGTGACACCGGCGCGGGCGTCCAGCACGAACAGTACCAGATCGGCCTGACTGACGGCGCTGGCCGAGCTGGTACGCATGCGGCCGGCGAGGGTTTCGGGTGCGGATTCCTCCAGGCCGGCGGTGTCGATCAGCCGGACCATGCGGCCGCGCAACTGGGCCTCGGCGTCCTTGCTGTCGCGCGTGACGCCTGGCGTGTCGGCGACCAGCGCGATGCGTCGTCCGGCGAGGCGGTTGAACAACGTCGATTTGCCGACATTGGGCCGCCCGGCGATGACGACTATGGGCAGCATGGGCGGCAACATGTTTTCTACCTCAGCGCCAACAGGCGTCCGTCATTGGTGACGATCAGCACGGTGCCGTCGGCGACCACCGGGACGGACGGCGCAGCTTCATCGGATAAAGTGATATGGCCCAGGATTTCCCCGGTGTAAGGGCTGATCGACAAGGCGTCCTGACTGATGCCGGTGACGATCAGCCGGTCGCTGACCAGCAGCGGGCCATACCAGGTCAGCGTGTGCTTGCGCTTGTCGGGGTCTTCCCAGTGCGGCAACTGGGTGACCCAGGAAATCCGGCCATCGTCGATGTTGACGGCGGCGATCTCCTGCTGGGCGGAGATGACGAACATCCAGTTGCCCGCGATGCAAACCGTGTCCTCGCCTGCGACCTGGCGGTCCCATATCCGGCGCCCCGTCGGCACGTCGTTGCAGACCAACAGGCCGCCCATGCTGATCGCATAAACCAATCCGTTGACGATAACCGGCAGGCCGCGCACCGACAGGAAGTCGGCCACCGACGCCCGCCCCTGGGAGGCTCCGAGACCGTCGGTCCAGACCACGCTGCCGCTGTCCGCCCGCAGACAGGCGAGTTCGCCGGAGCCAAACCCGGCAACGACCAGGCCGCGATAATAGGCGGCGGCCGGTTGCCCCAGCATGGCGGTGACGGGTGCCGCGGCCTGGTGGACCCAAAGCTGGCGGCCATCGGCGGCGGTGAAGGCGAACAGGCGATCGTCGATGGTGGTGACGAAAACGCGGCCATCGGCGATCATCGGGGCGGAGCGGGCCGGCACACCCAAATCGTGACGCCATTTTTCTTTGCCGGAGGCGACATCCAGCGCCACCAGGGCGGACAGGCCGTTGACGGCGTACAGCGTGGTGCCGTCAACGCCGAGACCGCCACCGACATTGGTGCTGTCGTCGTTGTCTTGCGGCTTGGTATCGACACGCCACTGGCGCTGGCCGTTGCTGAGCGAGAACGCCGAGACCACGGCGTCCGCATCCATGGTAAACACGGTGCCGTTCACGACGACGGGCTGCGCCATGATGATGTTGCGGGTGCCACCGCCTTCGCCGATGTCCGCCTTCCAGGCCTGGGTCAGGTGATCGCTGGCCTCCAGGTGCCCCATGAAATGGGCCGGATTGCCGCCGGCCTGCGGCCAGCCGGCATTGCGAATCGCCGGCGGCAGCACGACCTTGGGCGCGTTGGCGTCCACGACGAGGCCACGGCGGTCGATGAAGACCGCCTCTCGCTTGCCCGGCAGGATGGTTTTCTTCTCGCTGAACCAATCTTCGAACAAGGAGCATCCCGCCAGGGTCAGCGGGGCCAGCAGGGCGGTTCGGCGGGCCAGCATGCCGGCCTTGGAGGACGCATTCAGGCTCACGCCGCGGCTTCCCTTTCGGTTGGTTGGTTGACCGGTCATTTCGAGCCCAGGCCGGCCAGCAGGGCGGACGCGCGGGCCCGCAGCCCGGATGGCGCATCGGCGTCGAACGTCAGCATCTGAAGTTTCTGGCGGGCGTCTTCCAGCTTGCCTTGCCGCAGATCGAGCATGGCAAGCTGCTCCCGCGCCAGGGCGGACCATGCATTGCCGGGTTCGGCCAACGGTTTCAGCCGGGATTCGATCTGCACCGGATCGCCGCGATCAAGCTCCCGCGCTGTCGCCATCAGGCTGGCGAAGTCGCGCAGCAGGGGGTCGGCGCTGGAATCGGCGGCGACGGCGTTCCATAGCGCGATGGCGCCGGGCAGATCGCCCGTGTCGGCTTTCAGACCGGCTCCGCGGAGGCGGGCGAGCGTTTTATAGCCCTCGGGCGCCGAGGCCGCGAGTTGCCCGAGCGAGGCGATCTGGTCGGTTTTGGAATAACCGGGTTGCTCGATGGCGGTCTGGACCGCGACATAGCGAGTGGCGGCGGCGGCATCCTGCTGGATCTGATAGCGGGTCCATAGCTGCCAGCCGGCCACGGCAGCGACGGTCGCCACGGCAAGGGCGATGATCAGCCACGCGTACTTTTTCAGCAGCTTTTCAGCACGCTCTGCCCGGAGGTCTTCCTCGACCTCGTCGAAAATATCAACCACGCGGATTCTCTCGCCTGCCTGTGCTTGCCACGGCGCCCGAACGCCGGCGGCGGCGGACCCTAGCGGCGTGGCGGGTTTGGCCGCAAACCGTCGGGCCGGCAAGGATTTATTTACTTTTAGGGTGCACGATAGGGGGATGAAACAGCTTCTTCTCTTGAGTCTGCTGCCTTTGGCCGCTTGCGGCTTAACCGACACCATGAGCGCCGTGGGCGGCGGCGGGCTGATCGTGGGGAGTGTGGCGGTGATCCAGCGCACCCCGGCGGATGCAGTGTATTCGTGGTGGACCGGCCGCGATTGTTCGGTGGTGCGGTTGGATCGGGGCCAGACGTATTGCCGGCCGGTGGAGCCGGCACCCGAACCGCCGGTGTTCTGCACGCGCGG
>JAYUEJ010000477.1:0-4830 GCA_043739265.1 Rhodopila sp.
CCGATCAGCACCGCGGCGCAGAACAGCGGATGGCGTGCGGCGTTCAGCAGCCAGGTCAGCCCGAGCGACTGGGCCTCCAGACCGAGGAACAGCGGAAACAGCACCAGGCCCGCCCCGGTCGGCGCCGGGACGCCGGTGAAGAAATTGTAGGCGTAGGCAGGTTTGGGCGCCCCATCCAGCGACGCGTTGAACCGAGCCAGACGCAGCGCCATGCAGACCGTAAACATCAGGCAGGGCGCATAGCCGATCGCGCCGCCACGCTGCAGCGACCACAGGTACAACACGAACGGCGGCGCCACGCCGAAGCACAGGAAATCGGACAGACTGTCGAATTCGGCGCCAAACCGCGATGTCGCCTTCAGCAAACGCGCCAGCCTGCCGTCCAACCCGTCGATCAGCGCGGCGACGACGATCGCTACGGCCGCCGCCCCGAAGCGTCCCTCCAGCCCGAACCGCATCGATGTCAGGCCGGCGCAAAGCCCCAGCATGGTCATCAGGTTCGGGATCATGCGGTTGAACGACGGACCCGTATAACGCGGGCGATTGCGTTTGCGCGGCCGGTAACGGCGCAGCCGGTGAAGCGGTGAGCCGGTCGGACGATCCCCCGGGCCAGGGACGCGATCGCTCATGACGCCAGTTCGGCGATCACCGTTTCACCGCCTATCATCGTCTGACCTACCGTTACCAACGCGCGCACCCCTTCGGGCAGGTAAAGATCCGTCCGGCTGCCGAAGCGGATGATCCCGAAGCGGTCGCCGGCGGTCACCGGATCGCCTTCGCGCACCGAACACAGGATGCGCCTGGCGATCAGGCCGGCGATCTGCACGACCGCGATCTCCTGCCCGTTCGGCAGCCGAATCGCCAGGGCGTTGCGTTCGTTCGCCTCGCTGGCCTTGTCCAGGCTGGCGCTGACGAAGGCGCCGTGGCGGTAGGCGATGCGGGTGACGACGCCATCCGCCGGCACCCGGTTGACATGCACGTTCAGCACCGAGAGGAAAATCGACACCTTCCAGCGCAGCTCCATCCCCAGGCCCAGTTCGGCCGGCGGGGCTGCAAGCGCGACCGAGACCACGCGACCGTCGGCTGGGGCGATGAACAGGCCAGCGCGCGGCGGCGGCACACGCTCGGGGTCGCGAAAGAAATACAGGCAGAACAGGGTGAAGATCAGGCCCAGCCAGACCAGCCATGCGCCGACCGCGAGGCCGATCAGAAGCACGAGTAGGCCGCCCATGATAAAGGGACGCCCGGCCGGGTGCGGCGGCGCCAAAACGCCGCGAATGTCGTCAGTGATTGCCATCAGGGGCCGGGTTATGAAGGGTAAGCGTGCGCCGGGCAAGACGGGTCACACGGTTGGCCCGGGCCGTCGGGTGAAGCGTGCGGCGGCAGGCTGTCCATCATGGTGCTGCTCGTCCGGACCATGCTGCCTTGGACACGCGGACCACGCGGCACGCCGGTCCGGCCGAGATTTTGCGCTGAACGCCACTGAACAAGCCGACGCGCCCCAACGGCGCCAGCGAGGACGCAGTCACACCTCCGTGGTCCCGCACGGCCCTCGGTCGTCCTCCGTGCAAAAAATAACAGCCTCGCAACCCCAGTGAAGCAAAACGCTAAACCCAAGGCGGTCGAGCAACGCGGACAAAATCTCAAAAGCGATTGCCCTGCGCAAGCCGACCCGAAACACCGAAAGATCCCTGTGTAGCCGCCAATGTCCCGGTGCAATCACAGGCGAACCGCGGACGCCGGGCCTTGGCTGCCCTGGCGGGTCAAGAACCGCCTCTCTCCCTCAAATAGCGGCTTCCTGGAATATCCGCCCGGTGTCGCCCCGCCATGCCCCGTTGTATCGCGACAGCCAATGTTCCGCCTGGGTCGGGGCACCCGCGGCGATCGCTCGCAGCGGCTCCAGATAAATCTGCTCATCGTCGCCGGCCGCGTTCCGCCGGCCGCGAGCCCGCAAGCCGTCCCCGGCGATCGCCACCACATCCAGGACGATATCGCGCAAGGTGCCGCCGCGCCACGGCGCCGACAGCCCCTGACGCGGCACGGCGGCGCGCGCCGCAACGGCATCCGCCCATCCAGCCCCGCGCAGCAGCGCCTCGGCCGCCGACAGCGACGCGTCGTCATACAGCAGGCCGACCCAAAGCGCCGATTGCGCGATCATCATCTCCGCCGATCCGGCATCGGCACCACGCATTTCCAGGAATCGCTTCAGCCGAACATCGGTGAAGGCCGTCGTCACATGGTCGGCGAAATCGCCCATCGTGGCGGTAATACCGGACAGTTCCGGCACGCGTCCGGCCATGTATGCCGTAAAGGACTGCCCTGCGACATCAATGTAGCCGCCGTCGCGATAGACGAAATACATCGGCACGGTCTCGATCAGCCACGCGGCATAGCGTTCGAAGCCGAACCCGTCCTCGAACATCACCCGCGGAATGCCGGCGCGCTGATTGTCGGTATCCGTCCACACATGAGCGCGATACGACATAAAGCCGTTCGGCTTGCCCTCGGTAAACGGAGAATTGGCGAACAGCGCCGTGGCCAGCGGCTGCAACAACAGCGACACAAGCAGCTTGCGCCGCATGTCCTGTTCCGACGCGAAGTCGAGGTTCACCTGCACGGTGCAGGTGCGGGTCATCATGTCCAGCCCCATGCTGCCAACCAGCGGCATGTAGCGCTGCATGATGGCGTAGCGTCCCTTCGGCATCCAGGGCATCGCCGCGCGTGTCGCCAGCGGGTGGAATCCCAGTGCCGCGAAGCCGACATCCAGGCCCTCGCACGCGGTTCGGACCTGCGCGAAATGGACGTCCAGCTCCTGCTTCGTCTCATGCAGGGTTTCGACCGGCCCGCCCGACAGTTCAAGCTGGCCGGCGGGTTCCAGCGACACCGACGCGTCGCCTTGTTTCAGCCCGATCGCATTCGGCCCATCCAGAATGGGGGTGCCCCCAAACCGAGCCAGACCGGCCAGCACGTCGCGGATGCTGCCGGGCTGCCCGTCCGCCGGAAGATACGGCGGGGCGGTCAGGTCGTGGCGGCGAAAGCCGAACTTTTCATGTTCCGTGCCGATCCGGAAGGCGTTCTTCGGTTTGCAGCCGACCGACAGGTATTCAGCCATTTGTTGGACCGACGTCAGCTTCGTGTCGTCGGCGTCTCCGGGATTGGACATAGGGTTCCCAAGGCATTTCGGTTGCTATCGCCGCAAAGGCGAAGAGGCACGCGCGCGCGCCTGACGGTCAATTCCGCGTACTAGCCACACCCTGGCGCTTGCAACAAGGCCAGACCGACGATGGCAGCGGTTTCCGCCCGCAGGATGCGCGGCCCCAGGGACACCGGACGGACGAACCGGCACCGGTCCAGCACGGTGTGGTCGCGCGGTCCAAATCCGCCCTCGGGGCCGATCAACAGCGCGGCGGGACCCGGCGCGGCGGTCAATTTCTGCGCATCGGCCCGTTCCAAGGCCACAAATAACGGCCGTTCGACAGGCCATTCCGCCAAATTGTCATGCAGTTGCCGCGCCGGACGCAGCACCGGCACCGTCAGCCGCTCGCTCTGTTCGGCCGCCTCGATGGCGATGGCCCGCAACCGGTCGAGATTGACCCGCCCGGCATTGGTCCGTTCGGTGAACACCGGGATCAGCATCGAAACGCCCAGTTCGGTCGCCTTCTGTACTACCAAATCGGTGGTGTCGCGTTTCAGCACCGCGAACATCAGCCACAGATCCGCGTCGTCCGCTTGCGCCCGGACCAGGGTTTCCACCGCGAAGTGCGCCTTGCCGCGTGACAGGGAGGCGATCCGGGAGTCCCACTCACCATCGCGTCCGTTGAACAGGCGCACGATATCGCCGACCGCGCGCCGCATCACGCCGCCCAGGTAATGCGCCTGGCCTTCGGTCGCCTCGATGGACGCACCGGCGGTCAGGTCGGCTTCGACGTGCAAGCGGATCATGGCGTTGGTATAAGATGTGTTGACGGAACCATGGAACGGCGAACAAACCCCCTTATTATGCATACAGACATCGTCGCCACCGGTTGGGTCGCCCGTCTGCCGCGCGCCTGGCTGCCCTACCTGCTTCTGGCCCGCGTGGACAGGCCGATCGGCACTTGGTTGCTATTTTTGCCCGGCCTGTGGGGGATATTGCTGGTTCGGACATCGCTGTCCGAGACCATCCGCCTGATCGCACTGTTCGCCGTGGGCAGCCTGGTCATGCGGGCCGCCGGCTGCGTCGTCAACGATCTGTGGGACCGCGACATCGACCGCAAGGTAGCCCGCACCGCCGGGCGGCCGTTGGCGTCGGGGGCACTGCGGCCGAGGCACGCTTTGGTGTTCCTGGCGCTGCTGCTGCTGGCGGGGCTGGCTGTCCTGCTGCAACTCAATCGGCTGTCGCAGGCCCTGGGGGCGGCGTCGCTGCTGCTGGTCGGGCTGTATCCTCTCGCCAAGCGCGTGACGTGGTGGCCGCAACTGATGATGGGGTTCACGTTCGGCTTCGGCGCTCCCCTGGGCTATGCCGCCGCCGCAGGCCGGCTGGATGCGGCCTGGGTCGCGCTGTATGCCGCCGCGATCCTGTGGGACCTGGGCTTCGACACCATCTATGCCCACCAGGATCGCGAGGACGACGCGCTGGTCGGCGTTCATTCCACCGCCCGCTTGTTCGGCAAACATACCAGGCCATTCCTGGCCGTGTGCTACGCGGCGGCGGTCGCGGTTCTGGCGCTGTCCGGCTGGCTCGCAGGTGTCGGCCCCTGGTTCTACCCCGCATTGGGGCTGCCCGCCGCCTTGCTGGCGCGTCAGGTTATCGCGCTGGACATCGACGATCCGGCCGGTTGCCTGCGCCTT
>JAYUEJ010000478.1:0-4829 GCA_043739265.1 Rhodopila sp.
GCGTATGACGCCTGGGTCGATGCCCCGAACGATGCCGAACGGCGCAAACAGGAAGCCGCGTTCCAGACCGCCGCATTTCAGTCGGTTCCAAGTATAATATTGGGGCAGTATCTGCCGCATGCGGCATGGCGGTCGAATGTGACGGGCCTGGTGAAAGGGTCCGCGCCGGTGTTCTGGGGAGCGAAAAAGGAATAGGCGTTTCAGCGCGGGCTAATCCGTTCGCCGGCAAAATAGTGGCCCTGGCCGTTATCTTGCCGGCACCGCGCGAATAAACGTTTTTTCGACGTCATGTTCATTCGTCGCTTGCCAGTGCCCTTTACAGGGCAATCGGGTGAATAAACAAAGGTGGAACGCCCAGGTGCCAGGTCGCCAGAAAGGTCGCCAAGATGGGCTGATCACTCAGCATCGCGCCGGCCAAGGCACCGGCTGAAGCCGGCTGCGTCTCTGTATTCGACGGCGAACGCGGTATCTTGGCGATCTTGGCGTTCCAACTTTGTGGCTCACCCGATTGCTCCGGGGCCTCTTAACTCTGACCGGAAACACAACGTCAGCCGTCTACCATGGCCGTGTAATGGCGACCTGACATGGCGGCGGCGTCCTGAACGCCGGCTGGCATTTCATCGCTGCCGTCGGTACTGGCCGCGGTTCGGCGCCCATCAGCGGTGAATGCACGCCTTTCCAACGCACGATCCGTTACGCCGACCCCGCACTCGCGGCATCCAAAACCGGCGACAGTTCAAATGCGATGCGCCCGCCGCATGGCTTTCTACCGCTTGCCCCATCAATCGTGCGATAATAAGAATGGAAAGAACAATAATTCACCGCCAGGGGAGCAACCCGATGCTTGGCCTCATGCAGCAGAAGAACCTGCTTCTGTCCTCGATTATCCAGCACGCCGCGCGCTGGCACCCGAACGGTGAAATCATCTCCCGCATCAGCGAGACGACCTTCCACCGCACCGACTACGCCACGCTTGAACGCCGCTCGCGCCGCCTCGCCAACGTCTTGCGCGGCCTGGGCGTCAACCACGGCGACCGAGTCGCCACCATGGCCTGGACGGCTACCGGCATCTGGAGCTTTACTGGGCCATCTCCGGCATGGGCGCCGTTTGCCACACGGTGAACCCGCGCCTCGCTTCGGACGACATCGCCTACATCATGTCCCACGCGGGCGATTCCGTCCTGTTCGCCGATCTGTCCTTCGTACCCCTGATCGCCGAGATCGCCCCAATCATCGCCGCCACCGTCCACACCATCGTGCTGGTGGCCAACCCGGCCGAGATGCCAGACCTGCCGCTGCCCCCCGGCATGAAGCTCCACTGCTACGAAGACCTGATGGCGCGATCCGACGACCATTTTGACTGGCCCGACTTCGACGAAAACACCGCCAGCGCCCTATGTTACACCTCCGGCACCACCGGACGCCCCAAAGGTGTACTCTATAGCCACCGTTCGGCCGTGTTGCATGCACTGGCCGCCAACGCCGCTGATAATTATGCTTTCCGGGCGATGGACCGGATTTTCATGGCGACGTCGATGTTTCATGCGACGGCCTGGGGCTGGCCCTATGCCGCCGCCATGACCGGCGCCGCCCTGGTAATGCCCGGCCGCTGGCTCGATGGCGCCACGATACTGACCACAATGCAAGACGAGCGCATCACCTACTCCGGCGGCGTCCCCACCATCTGGCTCGGTGTTCTTGATACGTTACGAAAAGCCAAAACAACCCTGCCGCATTTGAAACGTCTGATGATCGCCGGTTCGGCCTGTCCGCGTGTCCTGATAGAGGGTTTTGGCGCCTACGGTGTCGATGTCTATCAGGCCTGGGGTATGACGGAGACAAGCCCGATCGTTACTCATCACGCGACGGTACCGGCCACCGCCGGTCTGGATAAGGAAGCCGCGACGCGGTTGCGCCTGAAACAAGGCCGCCCGGTTTATGGCGCCGACATTAAAATCGTCGATGCCAACGGCAACGAACTGCCCCATGACGGCGTGGCATTCGGCGATCTGTTGACCCGCGGGGCCTGGGTCTGCCGCGAATACCTGTATCACGGCACCGACGGCGCGGCAGCCGCGGACGGCTGGTTCGCCACCGGCGACGTCGCCGCCATCGATCCGGAAGGCCATGTCGAACTGGTCGATCGTTCCAAGGATGTCATAAAATCCGGCGGCGAGTGGATCAGTTCGATCGCACTGGAAAATATCGCCGTCTCCCACCCCGATGTCGCCGAAGCCGCCGTCATCAACGCGAAACATGAACGCTGGCAGGAACGGCCCTTACTGCTGGTCGTCCCGCGCGACGGGCGGACGATCGACACGGCCGACCTGATGAAACTGTACGACGGTGCCGTCGCGAAATGGTGGCTCCCGGATGCCATTTTGGTGGTCGCTAAACTGCCGCACGGCGCGACCGGAAAGTTGAACAAGCTGGCGCTGCGGCAGAAGTATCAAAACTACCTAATCGACCATCCCGCGGCCTGATCATGCCGTCATGGCCGCGATCAACTCCGTCCATGACCGGGAAGCATCGACGGCGAGTCAGCGTCGAAATCGTATCGCCCTAACCGTTACGATCAGGACCAGAAGCCCGCCTCACGCCGGCACCGCTTTCTCCCGCCGCCGCTGGACCGAGTTCGGAATCCGCAGCGAATCCCGGTACTTCGCCACCGTCCGGCGAGCGATCTCCACGCCCTCTCGCCGCAAAACGGCGACGATCGCATCGTCCGAAAGAGTATCCTCCAAAGGCTCATGGTCGATCATGCCGCGAATGCGGAACCGCACCGCCTCGGCACTGTGCGAGTCCCCGCCATTGGTAGCGTGGATCGCGGTGGTAAAGAAATACTTCAACTCGAACGTGCCGCGCGGCGTTGCGATATACTTGTTCGAAGTAACCCGGCTGACCGTGCTTTCGTGCAATTCAACCGCCTCGGCGATGTCGCGCAGGATCAACGGCCGCAGATGCGCCACCCCCAGCCGCAGAAAGCCGTCTTGCTGGCGAATGATCTCCGCCGAGACTTTCAGGATGGTCTGCGCCCGCTGCTGTAACGACCGCACCAGCCAGTTCGCATTCGCCAGCCGCTCGGTCAGAAAGACCTTCTCGTCCTTTTTTACCACCGGCGCGACCTTGGCATAGAATCGCTCGTTCACCAGCACCCGCGGCATCGTTTCCGGATTAAGCTCGATGATCCAGCTTGCGTCAGGCAATTGCCGCATCAACAGATCCGGCACCACAAGCATAGCCGGAGTAGTGTCCCATGTGGCACCCGGTTTCGGATCGAGCGCCCGGATCTCCGCCACCATGTCCGTAAGGTCCTCGGCATCGACGCCGCACAGCGTCATCAGCCGCTTGTTGTCCCGCCTGGCCAGCAGTTCCAAATTGTCCAGCAGGATCTGCATCGCCGGATCAAGCCGGTTGCGTTCCGCAAGTTGCGCCGCCAGGCATTCGCGAAGGTCGCGCGCGAACAGCCCCACCGGGTCGAACCGCATCATCCGAAAACGAACGGATTCCACCCGCTCCAGCGGCAACCCCATGGCATGCGCGATCGCCGCCGGATCGGCGGTCAGCCGGCCGGCCGGGCACAGCAGGGCGATCAAATGCGCCCCGATCATCCGGTCCACCATGTCGGAAAAATTCAGCCGCAATTGCTCGCCCAGATGATCCCGCAGGGATCGGTCGTCACCGGCGAAATCGTCTATGCCACGGTCGTCGCCATCGAAACCATGGCTGCCGCCGCTGCCGTCCATCCGGCCGACCAGCGGCGTTCCATCCCCCGCACCGCCGGGATCATACGTTTCCGCATGGTCGGCATCCAACGGGGACCCGCCGTCGGCCGGCAACGTGTCCGATCGCGCCGCATCGGCGGAGTCCATCACGGCTTCGGTGCGCGGCTCGATCTGATCCAGTGCCGCCCGTTCGCCCACCGGGGGTTCCGGGGACTCGTCGCGCTCAAGCAGCGGATTGCGCTCCAGCTCCTCCTCGACGAAGGAGTTCACCTCTATATTTGAAAATTGCAGCAGCTTGATCGCCTGACGCAGTTGCGGCGTCATGACAAGAGTCTGGCTTTGGCGTAAGTCGAGACGGGGGGCAATCGCCATGGCAGCGATTATCTAGCCATTCGGCCCGGGGTCAAATGGTTTCGGACCTGGCACATGCAAAAAACGTGCAACCGCGCCTGTTCAATCCGGACCTAAGGCGATAAAAACCTCACAGGCTGAATTTTTCCCCCAAATACACCCGTCTCACATCCTCATGAGCGACGACTTCATGGGGCTTGCCCTCCATCAGCACCTGGCCGTCATGCATGATGTAGGCGCGGTCGATGATGTCCAATGTCTCACGCACGTTGTGGTCGGTGATCAGCACGCCGATGCCGCGATCTTTCAGGTGCTTGACCAGGTCGCGGATTTCTCCCACGGCAATGGGATCGATACCCGCCAGCGGTTCATCGAGCAGGATGTACGACGGCTGCGTGGCCAGGGCGCGCGCGATCTCGACCCGTCGGCGCTCGCCGCCCGACAGCGCCAGGGCGGGCGTGCGGCGCAGATGGCTGATGCCGAATTCGGCCAACAGCTCGTCCAGCATCATGTCGCGGGTGGCGGCGTCGGGTTCGATCACCTCCAGCGCGGCCATGATGTTCTGTTCGACATTCAGGCCGCGAAACACGCTGGCTTCCTGTGGCAGATAGCCGATCCCCAGGCGCGCTCGGCGATACATCGGCAGCCGGGTGATGTCGGCGCCGTCCAGGCTGATCGCGCCGGTGTCAGGCTTCACCAGGCCGACGATCATATAAAAGGTGGTGGTCTTGCCGGCTCCGTTCGGTCCCAAAA
>JAYUEJ010000479.1:0-1550 GCA_043739265.1 Rhodopila sp.
CCCGCGCCTTGTCGGCCCTGCCGGCGACCGCCGTGTCGGGGGTGGATTTGATCGCCGCCGCCCGCGACACCTTGACCGCCACCGTCCACGCCGTGCATCGCCTGACTCCGACGATCATCGAAGTGGTGATCCGAGCGCCCGCCGCTGCAAGGGCTTTTCGGCCGGGCCAGTTTTACCGGTTGCAGAATTTCGAGATGCTGGCTCCGTACGACGACGAACCAGGCGTCGGCCGCACGTTGCTGAATATGGAAGGCCTGGCGATGACCGGCGCCTGGACCGACAAGGTGGCCGGCCTGGTCAGCGTCATCGTGCTGGAGATGGGCGGCAGTTCCGACCTGTGCGCCATGTTGCAGCCCGGCGAACAGGTGATCCTGATGGGACCGACCGGCGCCCCGACCGAGATCCATGCCAACACCACTGTCGCCCTGGTCGGCGGCGGTCTGGGCAACGCGGTGCTGTTCTCGATCGGTGCCGCGACCCGGGCAGCGGGGTCGAAGGTGATCTACTTCGCCGGCTACAAGGCGTTGCGCGACCGTTACAAAGTGCCGGAGATCGAGCGTGCCGCCGACGTCATCGTCTGGTGCTGCGATGAGGCGCCCGGCTTCGTTTTGAATGCGGCTCGGCCGCGGGATCGCACCTTCGTCGGCAACATTGTGCAGGCGATGGCCGCCTACGGATCGGGCGCGTTGGGGGTTCAGGGCGTTCCGCTGGCGGATGCCGAGCACATGATCGTCATTGGCTCCGACCGCATGATGCAGGCGGTTGGCGCTGCTCGGCATGGCGTGTTGGCGCCCTATTTGAAGCCGGGGCACAGCGCGATCGGGTCGATCAACTCGCCGATGCAGTGCATGATGAAAGAGGTGTGTGCGCAGTGCCTGCAGCCGCAGATCGATCCGGTGACGGGGGAGCGGACGGTGGTGTTTTCCTGCTTCAATCAGGACCAGGCGCTGGACCGGGTGGATTTCCCGGCGCTGCATGAACGGTTGGCGCAGAACGGCACGCAGGAGAAGCTGACGGCGCAATGGATCGACCGCGCGCTGCGGCGGCTGGCGATGCGGGTGGATTTGGCGGCGGAGTAAGGGCGCCCGTCATTCCCGCGAGGTCGCCGCGAACGCCGCCTGGTATCAAAACGGTATCGCGGGCAACCGAAACGGATCAGACCATGTCAGCCCAGACTCGAGCGGCGATACTGATACCGTAGTTACCCTGGTCCCCGCCGGCGCCGCGGTTTTAAGCGCCTGCACGATCTCGGCTGCCATCGGGCGGATATCGTCCGATATACGGAGCCAGGCGCCGGTTTGCCCGACCTCCGACAGGCGGTAGATGAGATAGGGGACCGCGCTCGTGGCCGCACAGGCCAGTTCGCCCCATGACATGTAAAAATCGACTTTCCAAACGGATGATGTCGATTTCGCATCGATAACCTGATCCGGTTGGCCGGAGCTATTGACGAGTTCGAAATCGTAAGGATGCGCGGCGGATGCCGGCCACATCCACTTGTAGGCTGGCCAGCCGGCTTCACGCCGATCACCCAGGAACACGTTCACCAT
>JAYUEJ010000480.1:0-1546 GCA_043739265.1 Rhodopila sp.
GCGCCACGCTCAGCCGGTCGAAAGTGACCGGCCGGTTGCCCAACAAATTGGAAAAGCGAAGCCGCACCTGCTCGCCGCCCGCCTGCGGACGAACGATCAGGCGAAAGGTCTGGTTGGAGGCCTGGTTACCCGCAAACATCTGGGCCCATTGGGGCGAATTGGACGGCGGATTGCCCAGCGCAAAACCGGATGGCAGTGGGTCCTGGGTCGATGTCGCCCAGCTTGTGACCCAGCCCTTGGCACCCATGGTTTGCGCGCTTGCGTGGGGGGCCAGCGCCATAACCGATAACAAAGCCAGAGCGACCAGCGGTGCGCTCAATCGCGATAAGCCGCCTTGTTGGGACCTGGTGTTTTTCATGGGTTTGTCTCCGAGTTGTCGGTTGAAGGGTGTTTGGAAAACGATTGCGGCATTCATCGGTACGAGAACGGTCTGTGCGCACTCTCGCATATTTTTCTTCGCGGAGCAAATCGGAGCGACACCGCATGGGCCGGGAACCAGCCAACGGCAAGAAGTACTCGCCACAAAAAACGACCCGGCCCTTGTCCACCGCCCGCTTGTCGAAGACCTCGGCGGGATGTAATTCGGGACCAGGCCAAGGCCCGGCCGCGCATACTCAGGCATCGGCGATAACCCCTATACCGCCAGACGCAGTGAGTACCAGTGTGGACAAGCTCTACGCGAAGCTGTGCGACGTGCAGTTCGACCTGGGCAAGCCGTCGATCGCGGCCATCGCGGGCACCACCCGCAGTAGCGGAGATTACAGCGCCTCGACGCGTGTTCAGGCGGGCGTTCGGGGTAACACCGAATCAGTCGCTCCCAGTAAAGTTCCCGTCGCCTGTCAGGCATGGTATTGCAGCTCCAGACCGGCCCGCGTTCCTTCGAACGCCACCAGGCGGCCGGTCGATGACTGGGTGGCGTAAACGGTCTTGCGCCCGGGTCCGGCAAAACACAGGTTGGTGGTGAAAGGGTCGGGCAACGCAATCTGCTCCAGCAGCCTGCCGTCCGGCGCGATGATGCTGATGCCGGACGGTACCGTGCCCACATGGATGTTTCCATCGCTATCCACCGCGAGCGAGTCGAATAGCTGGAATCCGCCCAGACCGGCAACCAGACGGCCCACGCCACCGACGATGTTGCGCGTGCCGCGGCCCACCGTGCCGGGAGCCGTGATGTCGAACGCCCACAGGCGTGCCGTGATGCTTTCGCTGACGTACAGGGTGCGGCCGTCGGGCGACAGTCCGATGCCGTTCGGGGTCTCCATCGGGAAGATGGCCTGGCGGATGCTGGAGCCGTCGGGCAACGCGTAATACACCACGCCGCGGTCGCGCGAGCGCTTGTGCGCGTGGCCGTGGTCGGTGAACCAGAAGCCGCCGTGGGCGTCGAACACGATGTCGTTGGGGCCATTCAAGGGCACCTCGCCGCACTGGCGGTAAAGCACTTCTACCGCGCCGGTGGACAGGTCCACCGCCTCGATGCGGCCGCCCTGGTAGTCGTCGGCCGTCAGGCTGGGAAGCAGCTTGCCGTCGCGCTCGGTCCAGCGAAAGC
>JAYUEJ010000481.1:0-4809 GCA_043739265.1 Rhodopila sp.
CTTTCATGAAGGTAGAATGACAATTCCAGCGACACGCCTTTCAGACGGCACACTGCGCTATATTTGCTTGCTTGCCATCCTCTGCGACCCCAATCCACCGCCATTGATCTGTATCGAGGAACCTGAGCTGGGGATGCATCCCGACATTCTGCCGACGATCGCGGGGTTGCTGAGAGATGCGTCAACCCGTTGCCAGCTTATCGTCACGACACATTCAGATGTGCTCGTGGACGCCATGACCGACACGCCGGAGGTCGTGCTAATTTGTGAGAAGCATGATGGTGCGACAACGCTTCGTCGCCTGTCGCCAGGCGATGTTCAGGTCTGGTTGGAACGCTATCGCCTGGGTGAGCTTTGGACTCGCGGCGAGATTGGTGGAACACGATGGTAGGGATGCGCCTCTATGTCGAAGGCGGCGGCGACGCTAAATTGCTTCGAACCGCCTGTCGCGAAGGATTTTCGACTTTTCTAAACCGAGCCGGGCTGACGGGCCATATGCCGCGTATCGTTGCGTGCGGTGGACGCAGGCAAGCGTACGAGGATTTTTGTACTGCCTTGAATCAAGGCACGCATGCGGCTATGCTGCTGGTCGATAGTGAAAATCCGATTGCCGATGTCTCACCTTGGATGCATTTGCTTAAACGACCCGGCGATCTTTGGCCTTTTCCGCCAAATGGCAGGGATGATGATTGTCACTTGATGGTTCAGTGCATGGAAAGCTGGTTCCTGACCGACCACGCAACGCTTGGTGCTTTCTTTGGCCAGGGCTTTAACCCAGCGACTCTTCCCCACCCAGGCAGAGATGTTGAAGCCATACTGAAGACCTCTGTTTATCGGGCGCTGGCGGAGGCCACTCATGCCTGCAAAACCAAGGCGTCCTACGGAAAAGGCGAGCATTCATTCAAGCTATTGGCTCGGATCGACCCCGATAAGGTCACCGCCGGTTCGGCGTGGGCCGCTCGCTTCGTGACGACCCTCAAAGTAAAGATGGGTTGTTGACATCGCGCCGCGCGCATACCCGGGCGCCCTGACTGAAGAATTGGATCATCATCCAGGGCGCCCGGCCGAGGTCTTCGACTGGATGCCGGGCGGGATTTCAAAACGATGATAACCCCTACCCCCCATAAACCGCATTCGGCAGCCACATCGCGATCCCCGGCACCACCGAAAGAATCACCACGCCGATCGCCATCAGAATAACGAACGGCAGCGTCCCCCAAATGATAGGGGAAAGTCCGATATCGGGAGCGATCCGGTTGATGACAAAGATGTTCAACCCCACCGGAGGATGGATCAGGCCCATCTCCATGACCACACACATGACGATCCCGAACCACACCAGATCGAACCCCGCCGCTTTCAGCGGGGGCAGAATGATCGGCGCCGTCATCAGAATGATCGATACCGGCGGCAGGAAGAATCCCAGCACCACCACCATCAGCAAGATCGCCGTCAGCAGCAGCCACTTCGACAGATGCATCCCGACGATCCAGGCCGCCGCGCCCTGGCTGATGTGCAGGTAGCTCATGACCTGGGCGTACAGCAGGCTCATGCCGATGATCATCAGCAGCATCCCGGCCTCGCCCAGGGTGCCGCTGAAGATCGGCACCAGGTCGGACAACCGGAACGCCTGATAGACCACCGCGATCAGCACCAGCGCCAGCACCGCGCCCAGCCCGGCGGTTTCCGACGGGGTCGCTATGCCGCCGTACAGTGCGCCCATCACGCCGATCAGCAGGACCATGAACGGCAGCACCCGCGGCACGGCGGCGAAACGGTCCTGCATCGTGTAGGTGTCTTTCTGCAAGATCGCGTGCGGCTGGCCCTTCGCCGCGGCCGCGCGATACTCCACCCGCCAGTGCAGCACGGCGTAGATCGCGAACAGCCCCATCAGCAGCATGCCCGGCCCAAGCCCCGCCAGGAACAGCCGGCCCAGCGACTGTTCGGACGCCACCGCATACAGGATCAGCACGATCGACGGCGGCAGCAGGATGCCCAGCGTGCCGCCCGCGGCGATCAGCCCCGCCGCGAAACCGGGCGAGTAGCCGCGCCGCCGCATCTCGGGGATGCCGGAACTGCCGATCGCCGAACAGGTCGCGGGGGACGACCCGGCCATGGCGGCGAACAGCCCGCAGGCGATGGTGACGGCCAGGCCGAGACCGCCCGGCACCCGGTGCATCCAGGTGTGCAGCGCGTCGTAAAGATCCTTGCCGGCGCGGGATTTGCCGATGGCGGCGCCCTTCAGGATGAACAGCGGGATGGTCAGCAGGGTGATGCTGGCGAGTTCCTCATACACTGCCTGCGCAACGGTATTCAGCATCGCCGGCGGCATGAACAGCATCATGAAGATCGTTGCCACCGCCCCCAGCGCGAAAGCGATCGGAATGCCGGAAAACAGGAACACCAGCGTCGCCGCGCCGTAGGAAAGGCCGATTTGTAACGTACTCATGTGCGGCGCCCCAATTGAAGTGTCTGCACCAGAAGCTGCAACGACAGCAGCGCCATGCCCAACGCCATGCACGCGTAGGGGATCCAAAGCGGCGGCCCCCAGGACGACGGGGTTACCTGACCTTCCTCCCATGCCTCCAGCAGCAGCGCCCAGCATTTCCAGGCGAAGAAGGTGCAGAACAACAGGGCAATAAAGTCGGCGAGGAAGCAACGAACGCGGTTGATTCCCGGGGGCAGGATATGGGCCAGGGCCTCGATGCCGACATGGCCTCGCCTTGCCTGGGTCCAGGCGGCGGAAGCGAATGTGGCGCCGATCAACAGGAAAGTGGACAGTTCGTCCTGCCAGTCTCCGGCCGAACCAAGGAAGTAACGGCCGATCACCTCCCATGTCAGGACGACGCCGGCGAGCAGGATCGCTACCGCGCTGCCGACGGCCATGAGTAGGTTGATGCCGTCCAGAGCCCGTTGAACGGCGCCCAGAACGCCGGTCGGATGGCTGTACGAAACGGCGAAGGTTTCGGGGGGCAAGGCGGCGGTCACGCCGGTAGCCTGATGGCGCGCGGATTGGCGGGCGGCATGGACGTCATCTCCCGGACTTTGGGTAGTTTCTATTGTGTTCGAATCTGAGCTTGTAGCGTGTGGATCGGGTGGCGGCAAAGGCATTCTTCTTGCCGCTGGACGCAGTGAAGGCCAGGGCGCTGCCCTGGAGCCGCCAAGGGCACAGCCGTTGGAACCAACTCCGGCTTGCCGATGCGGGCGGAATTGGCGACGATGTCGTGGATTAGACCAATGGGGGGTAGGATGATTGATCTGGTGATCCGCGGCGATACGGTGGTGACGCCTCAAGGTGTTGGCGCGCATGATATTTTGATCTCCGGCGGCACCATCGCGGCGATCGCGGCACCCGGCGGCATCCCGGTCCCGGACGGCACCCGGGTGATCGACGCGCGGGGCAAAATCGTCATGCCCGGCGGGATCGACCCGCATGTGCATTGCAAATGGCATCTGCCGGGGCCGGATGGGACGGCGACGCTGACCGCTCCACCCGACGTGGTCAGCGTCGCGGCGGTGCATGGCGGGACCACGACGATGATCGACTTCACCCGGGCGTCGCAGGGCAAGGATGTCCGCGATGCGATCGAACAGCGGGAAACGGACTGGAAGGGCCACTGCGCCTGCGATTACGCGCAGCATTTGATGGTGGAGGGGGCGCTGCCGATCGACCTTCCCGCGCAGGTGGGCGAGGCGATCCAGGCGGGCTTTGCAACCGTGAAGATTTTCACCACCGATATCACGCCAAGCCGTAAAGGCCGGATGGTGGATTTTGGCGATATCTGGGAGATTTTCCAAATCCTCGCGGCCAACAAGGGGCTGGGTGTGATCCACTCGGAGGATAACGACATTGTCATGCACATGTATGGCAAATTGATCCGCGAGGGTCGCACCGGATTCGAAAACATGGCCGAAGTACATAACACCCTGTCGGAGGACGTGTCGTTCCGGCGAGTAATCCGGTTGGCGGAAAAAGTGCCTGGAACGGCGCTGTATATGATGCATGTCTCGGCCGCGACCGGGGTGTCCGCGATTCATGAAGCGCGCCGGCGCGGCACGCCGATTTACGGCGAGTCCTTGCACCAATACATGCTGTACAGCAGTGAAGACTATAAGAAGCCAAATGGACAGATCTACCACACGTATCCGTCCCTGAAGGGGCCGGAAGATCATGCGGCGCTGTGGCAGGGGACGCTGGACGGGTCGATCAACTGGATTGCCACCGACGAAATCTGTTGTACTTTGGCGCAGAAGCTGCAAGGCGTGCGGATCGACGATACCACCGGCGGCAATGCGGGCGTGGAGCCGAGGGTGGCGTTGATGTACACCGAAATGGTCGGCAAGCGCGGTTATTCGTTACAACGCTATGTTGATCTCGTGTCCACCAACGCCGCCAGGATCATGGGCCTGTATCCGCGCAAGGGTGCGCTGGCGGCGGGGTCCGATGCCGACATCTGCGTGCTGGACCCGGCCGATCAGCGGGTGATCCGGGCGGCGGATCTGCATGAGGCGGATTACACCCCGTGGGAAGGCCGCAAAATGGCCGCATGGCCGTGCCTGACCGTGCTGCGCGGTAAAATCGTGGTGGAGAATGGCGTGTTCAAAGGCAGTCTGAACGACGGCAAATGGCAGCACCGCAAGGTGGCGGACGAGATGTTTACCGCCCCGCGTTTGTGATCCCAGCGTTTGTAAGCCGGCGTTTGTGACCGACGCGCAGGTACGCTCGCTGCTGCTGGATTGCCTGACGCTGTGGGGGGTGAAGGGCACGGTCACCGTGCGGGTCTCAGGCGACCTTGCGGTCGAGACGCC
>JAYUEJ010000482.1:0-1544 GCA_043739265.1 Rhodopila sp.
TCCTCCGACGGCCGGTCGGGCGCCTGATCCCGGTGTCGCGGCGCCTGCAGGGGTCGGTCCGGTTGTGATGCCGGCAACCCCGGTTCAGGTGCCTCACGCGGATCCTCGGGGGTTGCCTCAGGTGATAACGCCGTCACGCCCGGAACCGCAACATATGGCGCCACCCATGGCGATGCCTCGGGTTGAGCCGCAGCATTTCGCGCCACCCGTGGCAATGCCACGGGTTGAGCCACAGCACCTGGTGCCGCCCGTGGCGATGCCGCGCGTTGAGCCACAGCACCTGGTGCCGCCCGTGGCGATGCCGCGGGTTGAGCCGCAGCACTTCGCGCCACAAGTGGCGATGCCGCGGGTTGAGCCGCAGCATTTCGCGCCACAAGTGGCGATGCCTCGGGTTGAGCCGCAGCACTTCGCGCCACAATTGGCGATGCCTCGGGTTGAGCCGCAGCACTTTGCGCCGCCTGCCCCTCGGCCGGAACCACCTCATCCGCCCGCCCCGGCGCCAGTTGCGCGAGAGAAACGACCCGGCGAGCGTTAGCCGCCCGCATCGGGTTCGGATTTGCCGCGGCAGGCCCGCCGATTATCCTGCTCGGGTCAGACGACTTTGTCGGTGATCGTCTGTGGATAGGGAACGGAACCGCGAAAGGACGGGCGTAGCTCCAGCCGGTCGCTCCTGGCCGCAAGGGCGGGATGGTGCGCCCGCCAAGGATATTCCGGCCAACGAACGGAAAGGTAAGCTGTGACGGTACCGACGGCAATGTCCGCGAGACCGAAACGGTCGCCGACGACATAGTCGCGTTCGCCGGCAATGCGGGCGAGAGCCGCCATGCCGCCGTCGATCTTGCGCTGCTGGCGTGCCATCCATGCGTCGCTTCGATGTTCGGGCGCGCGATGACGTTCGAAGAACAAAAGCACGAATGCATCGCAAACTCCGTCGCACAGCACCTCGACCTGCCGAGCGGCGAGTTTGCCGTCGATGTCGTCGGGCAGCATCGGCGGGGCGGGGTGTTTCGCCTCCAGGTATTCCAGGATGAAGCGGGATTCATAGACCGCCGACCCATCGTCCAGGATCAGGACGGGGAGTTTCTCCAGCGGATTGTATTGCGGGGTGGCGGTCGTGCTGTCCCACGGCACTTCGGTCTGGAGTTCGAACGGGATGGCTTTCTCGGCCAGCGCGATGCGGACCTTACGGGCGTATGGGCTGGGTGTGGCGCTGATCAATCGGAGCATGGTTTTGGTTACCGCGAAGATGGGTTGACTATGGCTTGCGCGTCGCGACCGTGTTCGTCAAGGCTGGCGGAAAAGCGTCGTCCGGCAGGATCTACTTCATTTGGGAATTCAGTCGCCCAAGGGACAGTACCTGGTTTGTCTCTGTTTCACGTTACATCGACCTGGCCCGGCGTGTGGGCTACCGTTGTTACGCACCCGGATACGGTTATGACTCTCGTCCGGGTCGCCTGTTGCAGCATGTGCGGCGGATAGATGGCCCGGACAACACGCCGGGCCATGACAGTAAGGCGGCTGGTATCAGTCGATAACGATTCGCG
>JAYUEJ010000483.1:0-1543 GCA_043739265.1 Rhodopila sp.
GCTTCCATCGGCTAAATGATAGCCCGTCCTGCCACCAGGCTGGCTTCGGCCGCTGACGCCATGCGGCACAAACCAATCCCGGCCATACATTGGTGCCGCCCAGCGTGCGTTTGGGTTAAAATCCTGGCGCCAACGCATCCAACCTGGCGACCGAGCGCGCAATGCCGCGGTTCTTTCACCAAACTAATAAGTGGAATTTACCGGTTGTGCGGCCCCGGCCGTTGTGGTGGCATCGGGCATCATCGCTTACGCCAAGGGATTGCAGAATGGCCAACCACCGCATCGCATCGACGCCGGAAACCGTGCGCTGGGGCGCCTTCGATGCCAGTTTTCCGCCGCTGATCACAATCGCATCCGGCGATACAATCGTGCTGGAATGCGTCTCAGGCGGCCCGGAGGTCATGCCCCCGCCTGCCGCCGGCCTGACCATACCGCCGGCATTGGCCGCGATCCACGCCGCCAACATACCTCGATCGCCCGGCCATCTGATCACCGGTCCGGTCGCCGTCGCAGGTGCCGAACCGGGCGACATGCTGGAAGTCCACATCGACAAGATCGATCTCGGGTGCGACTGGGGCTATTGCGGCTTCCGGCCGCTGGCCGGCACCATCCCGGAAGATTTTCCCGAAACATTCCTGTCGCACATCCCGGTGGACCGCGATCGCAAGACCTGCCGCCTGCCGTGGGGTACCGAACTCAATCTGTCGCCGTTCTTCGGCGTGATGGGTGTCGCACCGCCGCCGGCTTACGGCCGGATCTCGACCGTCCAGCCGCGCGAGCACGGCGGCAATCTCGACAACAAGGAACTCGGTGAGGGGGCGACGCTGTTCCTGCCGGTCTGGGCACCCGGCGCCCTGTTTTCCGCCGGCGACGGTCACGGCGTGCAAGGCGACGGCGAGGTCTGCATCAACGCGCTGGAAATCTGCCTCACCGGGACCTTTACATTGACCCTGCACAAGGGCGGCGGCCCGCGTGACCCGCTGCTGCTGTATCCGCGGGCGGAAACTCCCAGCCACTTCATCACCATGGGCATGCATGAGGATCTGGACGTCGCGATGAAGACCGCGTTGCGCCAGATGATTGCCTTCATCACCAGCCGCACCAATTTGTCCCGCCAGGAAGCCTACCAATTCTGCTCCCTGGCGGTCGATTTCCATGTGACGCAGACCGTCAACGGCGAAAAGGGTATCCATGGGATGCTGAAAAAGGGCCTCCTGTTTTAGGCGACCACGACAACTTTGGCCGGGGTCTCCCGGTCCCGTCATCAACGCCGTTCATGGATAAGACATTGATGACGCTGCTGGTGGCCGAGCAATTCAGCGAACGCAAAAAACGGAATGCAAACGGAATCTCAAGAGGAAAATTACCCTTGCGCCGCGCGTGAACCCCGTTGGCACGTCGTTTTGTCCGTGTCCGCTCGATTGCCGGGGAGGCGCAAGGATTAGCCGTGTCCGGCTCCACGCCCAATGGCGGGACCGGCTGGCGCACGATCGACCCGAGAGTGCCGGCGCCGCTCTGAGGCGATTGTATTAGATTTGCGCCC
>JAYUEJ010000484.1:0-4798 GCA_043739265.1 Rhodopila sp.
AGCTTTACCGGATCAACCCTGAGCGATGCCTCAAACAGGCGCATCGCGGTGTCCCGCGCGGCCTGAGGACCCACCTGGGCGGTCAGGAGATCGGGGTAAAGATTGGCCAAGCCGACCCTGGCTATGGTGGCTTCGACAATGGACGGATTGGTCAGCAGCTCGATCTCGGTGTTGATGAATTCCTGTTTGGTCGTGGTCGGCGCGGTCATGATCGACGTGCCGTCGCCCTGGGCCAGGTATTCGGGACCCGTCCCGACCACCAGACTGGTCTGGGCACGGTAAACGGCGGGCAGCACGAAAATGAGCAACAGCGCGATCGCCGGCGGCCCAAGCAGGGCAATTAAAAACCGTATCCGATACTTGAACGCCAATCCGATCATGTCCGCAAACGACGTCACGCTCACGTTGGATGCCGCCAGCATGGGCCGCGGACTATCGAGATGCAGCAACGCCGGCCGGCGGTTGGTTAATCCCTCGGTGGCTGCACTCATGGCGTTTCTCCCCAGATCAGGCGGCTCAGCCGGCCGGGAACCCAGCTCCGGCGTTTGTTTAAAACGATGCCCAGGATCGTCGCGCCGAGTTGTTCCAGCGTGACCCGCGCCCGCTCCAGATCGCCGGCGCGGGTGCGTTCGGCTTCGACCACCAGGACGACACAATCCGCCGCGGCACTGAACGCCGCCGCGTGGCGCGCCATGAAGAGCGGCGGACTGTCAACGACAACAAGGGTAAATCGCTGGCGCAACCGATTGAACACGGCCCGCACGGCTTCGACGGATGGAAGCGCGTTGTTCGCACCCGTCAGCACCCCTTCCATGAAGGCGGCCTCGCCGTGCCAAACCGGACGCAATGGCAGATCGTCACCGTCGTTGGGCGTATCGAGCAGGCCAAGGGGGGCGTTCGGGGTCCCGGCCGGGACGCTGGCATCGACCAGCGCCACCTTGCACCAGTCAGACCGAGCCGCGGCGATCGCCAGCTCCCGGACGACGGTACTGGTCCCCGCCCCGTGGGATACCGCGGTAAAGTAAACGACCACCGAACCATGCTGGTCGATCAGCCGCAGCATGACAGCCATGAGTGAGGCGACCTCGGGGCGCACCGCGGTGGCCGGTGTTGGGGAGCCATCCAACGATGGGCTCAGGCCTGCGTGGCCGGCGCGTCGTAGCGCTACGTTCATTGGGTCTTTCCCCTGGAGCGCCCGCGCGCCTCGACTGCTAGATACACCACTGGCGGCGAAACTTTCGCGTCTTGCCATGTCAAACAATCGTGGCCTCGCCGCCGGGGTGATTTTGGCTTTGAATTGGATAAAGTTCCCGGGTGATGCGCGTCACCATCAACGACCCGCTCCAACGGCGTGGAGTGAGGCATCAAACGCGCCGTCGGGGCGGCGCATGCTGCAAAGCAGACAGAACGGCATAGAACGCGGGTTTCGGCTGAAAATGAATATCGAACGGCAGCGGCCGGTTAGGCAGGCCGTCCCGACGGGCGTAATGGCGATCACGGCTTGGGGTGAGCCAGGTGTAGCGATCGCAAAGACCCCAGGTGACGACCGCCGCGACTGCTGGCTCGTCGAGTGCTGTTCCAAGAAATTCAGAATAACAGGCGCCAACGTTGGCATCCAGTTCGGCGTTGTCGGATGCGTGTCCAAGATCAAGCACATCGAGCTCGCTAATAATGATCGCAAGGCCACGCCCCGAAATGTCGCGAAGGAACGCCCGGTAAGCAACCGCGTCCATGCGGGACCCGTCCAGTTTCAGGTGAGACTGTAGCCCGACCGCATCGATCGGAACCCGGGCATTCTGCAACCTGTCGAGCAATTTGAGCAGCGCGGTGCGACGCGCTTCACTACCGCGACGGCGGGATTCAAACCCGTAATCGTTATAGACCAACATGGCATCCGGTGCCGCCTCGCGGGCCATTTGAAATGAAGTCGCAATGTAGTCGTCCCCGAGCAATGTCAGAAACGGCGAGCGACGCATTCCGTCGGAGCGGCCGTCCCCGGGTTCAATCGCTTCGTTTACCACATTCCAGGAATAGACTATCGGGCGATAGCGTGCGGTCATCGATACTATGTGTCGTTTAACGGCTTGAACGGCCTCCGACCGATACTTCAGTCTTGCGAACCAAGGCGGAATATTCTCATGCCACAACAGATGAGCGCCAGTCAGCCGTAACCGATGTGCCTGAGCAAAAGCGATGTTGGGATCTTGCCGAAAGGGGTCTGGCCCGTGCTGACTGGGTGCGACCATGCTCCATGAAAGCTGCGGCGCGAGCAGGTCACAGTTTTGAATGAACAGATCGGCGTAGGGCTTCGGCGCCTTGGTGATCTCCACGTCGCTGTCAGAACCGAATAACAGGTCGGCACGCGCCGCTGCCTCCCGCAGGCTCGGCAACGGCTCAACCCGGGCAGGAGCGTTCGATGCAGCCCCGAATACCGCCCCACCGATAGCGGCCTGGAGGAATGAACGCCTGGCTGGCTCCATCTCAGAAAGCAGTGTCGTTGTTCTGGATCAGCTTGATCGGGGTCAGCAGAAGAATTTTGATATCAAAGGAGATCGACCAGTTTTCGATGTAAAATATGTCGTATTCGACCCGCCGTCTGAATTGATCGGTGGTATGGGTCGCGCCGCGGTATCCATTGACCTGCGCCCAACCTGTCATGCCGGGCTTTACGCGGTGCCTGTGCGGATACTCGGCGATGATCTCAGGGCCCAGCAGGTCTTCGGTGCGCATCGCCGTGGGATGCGGACGTGGGCCGACCAATGACATATCACCGCGTAGGACGTTGAAAAGTTGAGGCAGTTCATCAAGGCTCGACCGTCGTAGGAAGCGTCCCACACGCGTCACCCTAACGTCATTGCGCTGCGTCTGCCGCAGTTTTTCGCCGCGCTCGGTCGCTGTTGAGGCCATCGTCCGGAATTTGAGGATTTCGAACTCGGCGTTGTTCAGGCCATGACGGCGTTGGCGAAAAAATACCGGCCCCCGGCTGTCCAGCCGGATTGTGATCGCGATCATCGCCATAACCGGGAGAATGATCAGCAACAGCAGTCCGGCCAAAATCTTGTCTTCGAGGTTTTTGAGAAGCACGCTCTTGCGACCCATCGGGCGCGTCACAAGAACGAAAACAGGCACGCCCCCAAGATGCCCCGGACGCAATTGAAAATCCGCCGGGCTGATCAAATAGGGACACAGCGCGATGTCCACGTCGAGCGCTTTGAGTTGATTGACAACATCGGCCAACCGTCCGTTGCCGGTTTCGCCGAAGGCAAGCAGGACTTTGTCCACCGGATGGCGTTTGGCGTAGTCGATCAGTTCGGCGGTGAAGCTGTGTTGTGGATTCGATTTTTCAGCCTCATAAAATACGCCGAGAATTTCCACATCGTCATCCCCTGCCTCGCGAAGATGCAGATTAAGCGCATCCACCGCGGCGCGCTCGCCGGCGACGAAGATTTTTTGGCGCAACAGGCTGTGCGGCATGGCTTTTTTGACCATGCGTCGCATCACCACCCGCCCGCCAATGGCTGAGATAAATATCGTGACAGACCAACCCACCGCCCATTCCCGCGGGACATAGATCAGGGCGCGGGTCAAAAATCCAATCGCCAAAAGCAGGCTTATCAGCAGACCGACCTGCAGAGTGATCTGACCCAGTAAGCCAGGCCAGTCGGCATCACGCCGGGATATCGGGACGGGGCGAAAAACGAATGGTGCCAAAAGGCCGGCGACAAGCGAAATGCGCATGGCGATCAGGATGAAATCCTCAGCGAATTCGGACGCCGGTGGCGCATTGAGTTTGGTCGCGATATAGACAATAGCACACACGATGCCGGTGATAAAAACACCCAAAGCGTCCCAGACTTGCAGCAGAAATCGTTGAATTGAAACCGTAACGGCGTGCGGACCAATTGCAATCTTGGGTTGTGAAGGAGTCAGCGCTTTGCGTGCGGGGCCGACATTCGCATTCATAGTCCGCTCCAACAAACGTTAGTATACAACCCAAGCACATCAATACACAATCATTACAGAAAAAAAATCGGAAACAGCATATTTACCCATCCATTATTACGCTCTACAGTCATGCGAACTCGACGAGGCGTCAATATGGCAAGCGGCAATTTGCCGATAATTCACGCGCTAGTGATAAAATCGTCCGCGGTTTCGATGTTTTCGAATATGCAAAGTCGTTGCGAACGAATGCTGTGTGAACATTAATGAAACACTCACCGCGACGTAGATGAACGTTCTGATTGAAGCATAATGTCCGTATTCCTGATCCGAAAGCCAGTCGGAAGCTTGCAATCACAGCACTACCGACGTTGCGGCCATACCATAGAAAATGTAAAATATGCTTATAACGACTGCATGTCTGTTCCAGTGTTCGACCGGATCGCCGTGTTATCGCGGTCTTTCTGGCAGTTTCGGAATAAATGGTGATTCGTGACAACAAGACGTTGCGCATGAGAGGCAGCAACCGGGCCGGGGTGATTGAATGTCCATCCGATATCGTTTCGAGTCGCAGGAGACAACGACCCGGTCCAACCCCAGCGTGATCGCCAGGCGGAGCGTCAATAGCGCCGGCATGGGCGGCCTGCATCGATTCCAATGGCTACGATGCAGGCAAAAAATCAAACCCGGGACAAGCTGCCAGACCCGGGCACCGCGATGGCACGCCGCCGTACATGCGGCCAATATCGCCGGAACACCAAGCGAAAGTGGCCGCGACTCCCCTTTCGCCCGTCACGAATCAGATGCCTCAAACCCGCGAACCGCTCATCTCCCCGCATGCCAAACCTGTGCTGCT
>JAYUEJ010000485.1:0-1539 GCA_043739265.1 Rhodopila sp.
TTCTTGTCCTCCATCAGTTGCGCGACCTGCTCGATCAGTCTGGACTTCTGCACCTGGTACGGAATCTCCGTCACCACGATCGACCACATGCCGTGTTTGCCGGCCTCGACCTCCCATTTGGCGCGCAGACGGAAGCCGCCGCGGCCGGTTTCATAGGCAGTCAGGATCGCGGCCGGGTCCTCCACCAAGACGCCGCCGGTGGGGAAATCCGGACCGGGCATGTGCTTGAGCAGGTCGGCGGTGGAGGCGTTCGGGTGTTGGATCAGATGGATGGCGGCGGCGCAGATTTCGCCGGCGTTGTGGGGCGGGATGGATGTGGCCATGCCGACCGCGATTCCGGCGGCGCCGTTGGCCAGCAGGTTCGGGAAGGCGCCGGGCAGCACGATGGGTTCGGCTTCCTCGCCGTCGTAGGTCGGGCGGAAATCGACCGCGTCTTCATCGATGCCGGACAGCATCGCCATGGCGACCTGAGTCAGACGGGCTTCGGTGTATCGCATGGCGGCGGGGTTATCGCCGTCGATATTGCCGAAATTGCCCTGGCCCTCGACCAGCGGGTAACGGGCGGCAAACTCCTGCGCCATGCGGACCATGGCGTCGTAGATCGAACTATCGCCATGCGGGTGATATTTGCCCATGACGTCGCCGACGACGCGGGCGCATTTTTTGAAGCCGGAGGCAGGGTCCAGCCGCAACTGATGCATGGCGTAGATCAGCCGCCGGTGCACCGGTTTCAGTCCGTCGCGCACATCCGGCAGCGACCGCGACATGATGGTCGATAGCGCATAGGCGAGGTAACGCTCCGACAGCGCGTCCTTCAGGTGGGTTTCCTGGATGAGACCAGCGAAATCATCCGGCATTTTTGGTCACGTCGTCCTTTTCCTGAGCAGCCACCATGGCGGAGACTCGGTCGTACAGCATCGCGCGGGCCAATGGCAGGGGTCGATGCTGGTGGCCGAATGCATCGCGTGCCAGGAAATGGCCGGTCAGGCGTAGGCCGTCGCGCCAGGCGGTCAGGTCCGGTGGTGCCGATCCTATTAGAAAGCCCGGCAAAGGCAACAACTTAGCCGCCCAATCCCCCGCCGCTTCCCGCGACACCGCTCGGCCGGTCTTCGGCGAGACATACGCCAAATCGTTGGTTCGTCCGGTCACGGCGCAGGCCGATAGATCGAGGCCGTAGCCGAGATCCGACAAGACTACCATCTCCCATTGGATGAGCTCGGTCAGCAGCGACTCGCCCAGCGGCAGGCGGGGGATCAGGTGCAGCAGGCCGTCGAAGATGCGGGGCAGCGGTTCGCGTTCCGGCAGCGCGCCCTCGGCGACCGCGCAGATCGCGGTCAGCATCGACAGCGACATCACCTCCTGCATCGCATGGGCGGCGCCGGCATGGATCATCTCAGCGGTGAAGCTGCCGAGCTGGTCGGACAACCGAGCGGTCCAGTGGACCTGGACCATGTTGCCGGCTTGCCAGGTCGCCGCCTTGCCCCGTGATGTGCCGCCGCGGGCGAGGCCGCGATGCACGCCGTGTTCCTCGGTCATGAC
>JAYUEJ010000486.1:0-1539 GCA_043739265.1 Rhodopila sp.
ATACTGGTCGGTGGTGCCGGGCACGCGCAGGGAGAAATGATTGCCCAGCATGTCATGCCAGCCAAAGCCGGCCGCCAGCCGATAGGCCGCCGCCAGATCCAGCCGAGCCTCCCATTCCTCAGGCGAAACGCCGTGCCTGGTCTCTCGTAGGGTGGTTATTTGGGTTGCGGCCGACATGGGTTGGTCCTTCTTGGGTTCACGGGGCAGGGTGGAGCGGCTGGCCGTTGCGGTCAACCAAGCGTGGCAGGCCCGGTGTTGCGTCCGGTATGCGATCGTCGAATACTGCCTACAGGACCAACAGGGAGGACGAACAATGTCATTTTACCGAGGCATGACCTGCGAGAACGTGACCATCCAAGGCCACGATGGAACCCCGATTACCGCCTATGTCGCCAAACCATCCGGACCCGGCCCGTTCCCCGGCGTCGTGCTGATCCACCATTTGCCGGGTTGGAGCGAGCTGTATATCGAGACAACCCGCCGCTTCGCCCATCACGGCTATCTCGCGATCTGCGCCAATCTTTATGAGCGGTCGGGACCGGGCGACCCGGACGATGTCGCCGCCAAGGTGCGCGCCGACGGCGGCATTGCCGACGCCCAGATGGTCGGCGATACCGCGGCCGCCGTGAAGTGGATGCGCGCACAGCCGGCGTTGAATGGGAAGGTTGGATTGATCGGATCGTGCTCCGGCGGGCGGCACGCGTTCATCTATGCCTGCCAGAAGCATGACGTCGATGCCGTGGTCGAGCAGTGGGGTGGCGGCGTGGTGATGGGCGCGGCGGAGCTGAATGAGAAAAAGCCGGTCGCACCGATCGATATGACCGCCGGCCTGAGCTGCCCGCTGCTGGGCCTGTTCGGCAACGATGATCGCGCACCGAGCCCCGAACAGGTTAACCAGCATGAGGCGGAGTTGAAGAAGCACGGCAAGACGTATGAATTCCACCGCTACGACGGCGCCGGCCACGGTTTCTTCTACTGGCACCGCCCGCTTTACCGGCCAGAACAGGCGATGGACGGCTGGAATAAGATATGGGCGTTCTTCGGCAAGTATCTCTCGAAGTAGGAGGCGGCGTTATGTGCACGTCGATCATCGAGGTCGTACAGGCAGAGGGCATGGCGAAACGCGGGGACCACTGGTTCCCGCTGTCGCAGGCGGTGGTCGCGTACGACCATGCGCGGCATGCGCCGCTGGGGGATGTGATTACGCTCGATTTCCTGAATGCCGGGCTTGGGGCGGAGGCTCGGGCTGGGGTTGAACTGACGCTGGAGACGGCGAAGGAACTGCGCGCCGCGCTCGACCGGGCGATTGCGGCGGCGGAGTTTGCGGAGGTGCGGGGTGTCGCGGTTCGGCTGGTTCGGGCGGCTTGAGATACGGGGGCGGTGGTTTGGGGTGGGATGTCTGGTTGGGCTTCGGACCCCGCACCCGATCTGCTGAACGAACGAGGCGACGGGCTGAACATGCGCGTTTTTTAGCGACGGCAACCGTGATTGTTCAGGCCCGCGTTGAATCCGGCATTGACGCCATGGCGGCCTCCTTCT
>JAYUEJ010000487.1:0-4793 GCA_043739265.1 Rhodopila sp.
GCAGCCGGCTGCACCGGCTCCGCTCTGGCGTCGATGACTGGCCCGGCAGCCGGACGTACAGGGGCGACAGGGGCCGGCGGAGCCTGCCGCTCCAATCCCGTCCGCTTGCCCAGAATGCTGCGCAGACGCAGGACCAAAAACGCCGCGATCATCCCAAACAGGATCAGATCGATCGGGAATCCGCCACTCGCACCCATGAAATTGTCTCCTCGGTCTTTGACAGATAGGCGCGCACAGGGGCCATGACAAACGAAACCCTGACGAAAACGCCCGTACATCCGGTCTTGCCGCCCGATCCCGGCCTCTGTTATGCCCATCGCATGATCCTGCTGCGCCATGGCCAGAGCGAATTCAACCTGCATTTCGCCGTGAACCGCCAGGATCCGGGCATTATCGACCCGCGCCTGACCGAACTGGGCCACGCCCAGGCGGACGCCGCCGCCCAACAGCTTTTGGGGCAGCGAATCGACCGCATCATCGTCTCCCCCTACACAAGAACCCTGCAAACCGCCCGCCCGGTCGCCGCCGCCCTCGGCCTGCCCATCACCATCGATCCAATGGTGCGGGAGCGCTACGCCTTCGCCTGCGACATCGGATCGCCCCGCCCCGAACTGGAACGGGACTGGCCGACCCACGATTTCGGTTCGATCGAGGAAACCTGGTGGCCGGCGGAAGAAGAGCCCGAAGCCTCCATCGTCGATCGCGCCGCCCGCTTCCGCGCCAGCCTGGCCGACCGCGAGGACTGGGGCAGCACACTGGTCGTCAGCCACTGGGGATTTATCCTCAGCCTGACCGGGCAAAGTGTGGCGAACGGCCAGTGGCTGCGCTGCGACCCAACCGAAGCAGCACCCGAACGCCTCGTGTGGCACGCATAACCCCCGGCGACGCCATCCGCCCCGGCGAAACCCGAAATCGGGTGGCAATCAGGAACCAACCATGCTACCCGGCGCGCCTCATCGCAGGCCAAAGCCAGCGCGCTATTTGAAACGGAGTCCGCCATGTCCGAGACCAGTCCCACCACCCAGCCCGCCGTCCAGCCGCTGGTCGTCAATATCCAGTATGTGAAGGACCTGTCCTTCGAAGTCCCCGGCGCACCCGGGATATTCAGCCAGTTGAAGTCGCAGCCGCAGGTCAGCATCAACCTGGACGTGCAGGCCCGCCGCGTGCAGGAAGGCCAGAACGTCTTCGAAGTCTCGATCATCATCCGCGCCGAGGCCCACGACGCCGCCGCCCAATCCAACGGCCAGGCGGCCAGCCCGGCACCGACGGTGTTCGTCGCCGAACTGACCTATGCCGGGGTGTTCACCCTGAATGGCCTGCCGGACAACGCGATCGAACCAGTGCTGCTGGTGGAATGCCCGCGCATTTTGTTCCCCTTCGCGCGCAACATCCTGTCCGACGTCACCCGCGATGGCGGCTTCCCCCCGGTGCTGCTGCAGCCGATCGATTTCGTGGCCCTCTGGCAGTCCCGCCGCGCCCAGGCCGGCACCGCCCCCGTCATCGCCTGACAACGCAAAACATCCCGGTCGGCCGCTCTCTCGTTGGCCGGCCTTCCCTGTCACGGTCATGGCCGAATCGCGTACCGGCCATGACCGACAGGGAAACACCGGGTTCCTCAATCCTGCCCAAACGCCTGGTCGGAAATATCCAACCCCGCCGGCATGCCGGCATCCGGCGCCAGGACCAGCGTTCCATCGCCCGGAACCCGCAGCGCCGCCTCCATCCGACGCGCCCGCATCCCCGCCGCGAACACATTGCACGCTCGGCTCCACAACTCGCCGATCGCGAAGTCCGGGCGGTAAGTGCCTTCCGGCAAACCAACCAGTTCCGCATGGCCGTTCGGACCCAGGAATACCGAGATCACGACCGCCCCCGTCTCATCGCGCAGCTTCACGACAACCGGCTGCACCGCTCGGCTTTGCAAGGCCAGCGTTCCGCCGCCGGCGCCGCGCCGGTCCAGCACTTCCCCGTCGAACGGCGCCGGCCCGGCGTTGTAGCCGCAATAGGCCCGATGGGCGGCGACGGCGTTGCCCGCGGTCAGGTGGTCGGCACTGATGAAGCCATTGCCGTTATCGTTCACCAGCACCTCCAGCATGCCATTCTGGCGGAGCAGCCGAACCGCCTGCACCGCACTGAACGGCGGCAACTGACCCAGCGGAGTCAGCGCATTGTTGCGGGCCGGGTCCATGCGCCACAGCACCGCCGGACTGCCTGCCGGCACGACATAGAAATTGGGCGTGCCCGCCAGACGCACCGGCGTCGGACCATACAACACCGCCTGATGGGCGCTGGCGGACAGCGGCGCGACGGTCGCCGCGTTCGGCCGGATCTCGGGCCGAACCACGCTTGACGGCGCCAGCAGATGAGTCGTCGCCTGATAGATGCACAGGCCCAGAAACGCCGCCACCCCGGCCCAAACCCCAATCGGCAGGTCGGAAAAACGCGGGTGCCGCGACGCCGGAGCCGCCGGGTAGGCAGCCGGCCGGACCACGATCACCTCCGGTTGGGTCACCGGCTCACGAGCCTGGCGATCGTAGGTGTCGCGGCGGCCCTGGTTCGACAGCACGTCATAGGCTTGCTTGATCGCGACGAACGCCGCGGCGTCGCCGGTCACCGGCACGTCCGGATGCAAGAGCCGAGCCTTGGCTCGATAGGCCGTGACGATGGCGTCCGGAGCCGCCGCTGGCTCCAAATCAAGTCGGGCGTAGTAGCCCTCGGGGTCCAGTCTTGTGCGGGGTGGCGGCATGGCGATTAGATGCTAGGTCCAGGGTATTGCGGCAACGTATAGCAGAACGATCCAGCATTGGTGGGCCGGTTCAGGGAGATTAAGTGCCGAGACAACAAAAAAATGCCCTGCGCTGGGTGGCGCTGGTGGTGCTGCTGGCGGGCGGGTTCATGCCGCCGCTGGATTTCTTCATCGTCAATGTCGCCTTGTCCTCGATCCATGAGAGCCTGGGCGCTAATCCGGCCCAACTGCAACTGGTGATCTCGGGCTATGCGTGCGGCTATGGCGTGTTCCTGATCACCGGCGGCCGTCTGGGCGATTTGTATGGCCGCAAACGCTGCTTCCTGATCGGCATGGCCGGGTTTTCCCTGGCCAGCCTGGGGTGCGGCATCGCCACCTCGGCGGGACATCTGGTGATTGCCCGGGTCATCCAGGGATCGGCAGCGGCGATCCTGCAGCCGCAGGTGCTGGGGTCGATCCGGGCGCTGTTTCCGAACGAACGGGAACTGGCGAGGGCCATGAGCGCCTATGCCATCATGATGGGCATGGCCGCCGCCATCGGCCAGTTCAGCGGCGGGGCGCTGATCCAGTGGAACCCCGCTGACCTGGGCTGGCGGGCGATCTTCCTGCTGCCTCTGCCGGTCTGCGCCGTGACACTGGTCCTGGGGTGGAAAGTGGTGCCGGAGACCGGCGGCGGCGGCGCGGTCCGGCTGGATCTTGGGGGCGCGGCGCTGATTTCCCTGACCCTGGCCGCCATCGTTGTGCCGCTGTCCGAGGGCCGGGAGCAAGGCTGGCCGCTTTGGGTGTTCGCCTCTTTGGCCTGCGCCCCGTTTCTGGCCGTGCTGTTCTTTTGGTATGAGGCACGCCTCAGCCGATCCGGCGGCATGCCGCTGGTGGATGCGGCGCTGCTGCGCATTCCCAGCTTCCGCCGCGGCGTGATGGTGGCGACGCTGTTCTTCTTCACCACCAGCTTTTACCTGCTGTTTGGCCTCTACCAGCAAGAAGGCCGCGGCCTGGCGCCGCTGGACGTTGGTCTCGCCATCGTCCCGTATGGCGTCGGCCTGTTCATCGGCCCGCTGATCAGCGCTCCTTTGGTCCGGCTGCGACCGATGCTGCTGTCGATCGGCATGGGCATCCAGGTCACGTTCTACACGCTGATCGGCGTCCTGGTGGCATTGGGGATAGACGGAGTCCCTCTGGCCACCGCGGTTTTTCTGGCCGGGCTGGGTCAGGGGGTGGCTTTCCCACGGCTGTTCGCGACGGTGCTGGGCGACATCCCTCCGGCGCAGGGCGGAGTCGCGGCCGGCATCACCAATTCCGCCCTGCAGATCGGCGCAGCGATCAGCGTCGCGGCGATCGGCAGCCTGTTTTTCATGATGCTTGGGAACGGAACCGGGGAACGGGCCTATGCTCATGCGTTCTCGATCGCGCAATGGACCGCGACGGCCGGGTTGTTCCTGGCCATGCTGATCACCCTGCCACCCCGGCGGCGACGGCCGGCCGGACGTTGATCTCTTGTGCCTGACGGCGGGGCCATTCCGGACTATCTGGCGGCTGCATACTTGCGGCCCGAGCCTGTGAATGGGTATGGAGCGTTGCATGCGAACCAATCCGTCCAGCCCGCGCCTTTTCCGCTCCCTTCTGCTGGGTAGCACCCTGCTTCTGATGGCCGGCTGCGGCAGCGACAAGCTGAGCCGCACCTTCGGTCTGACGCGGGATGCGCCGGACGAATTCACGGTGACGACGCGCGCGCCGCTGTCGCTGCCGCCGGATTACAACCTGCGTCCGCCGCGTCCCGGTGCCGCTCGTCCGCAGGAGCAAAGCGAACGCCAGCAGGCCGAGGAAGCCCTGGTGCCGCAGTTGGCGCTGAGTGCGCCCAAGGGCACCGGCAGCGCGGGCCAGTCGGCACTGATGCAAGAGGCCGGTCCGGCGGCGCCCAGCGATATCCGCCGCAAGGTCGATCAGGATGCCCACAGCGCGGCCGCGGATCAGGGTTTTGTCGATAAGCTGCTGTATTGGCGCAAGCCGGACTCGCAAAACGCCCAGGTCGATGCGCCGAAGGAATCGC
>JAYUEJ010000488.1:0-1535 GCA_043739265.1 Rhodopila sp.
AGGCCGGTGACGAAAATCGTCGCCTGGATTTTGCTCTCGACCAACGCCGATGCGATCCGTTCATCGAACGCCCCCGGGCAGGCGTCCAGGGTCAGAGCAACCTGAAGGCGATCGGGGGCTGGCTCCCGCAGCCTCAGGGGCGCCTCGACCGGTCCATCGCCTGTGGTCGCTGTCCCGGCGGACGATGCCCATGGTAAAATAGCGGATGCCGCCAGCAGGCTCCGGCGGGACAGGCAGAGGCGGCACATTGTCGAACGATCCCTAACGGCGGCGTCGGCTGTCGAAAGTATGCTATATCCAATACGGTGACCAGGAGGCCAGATCATCGTGAACATCCCCGCGGCGCTTCATCTCTGCCTCGACACCGCCCCATCGCCCGAAACGCGCGGGGCGCTCGGCCAGGCGATCAATGCGTTCCACAGCCGGACCGTTCCGCATGAGGCGCAACGGTTCGCGCTGCTGCTGCGCGACGGGGACAACCGCCTGGTGGCTGGTCTGAGCGGTGTGCTGTCCTGGCAATGGCTGTTTATAGAGGCGCTGTGGGTCGGCGACGCCTGGCGCGGCCAAGGTCTCGGCCGAACGCTGGTGATGCGGGCGGAGGCGCATGCGGCGGCGGCGGGGTGTCACTCCGTCTGGCTGGATACGTTCCAGGCGGCCGGATTCTACCTGGCGCTCGGTTATCAGTCGTTTGGAATTTTGAACGATTATCCCCCGGGGCAGGATCGGCATTTTATGCGCAAGAGCCTCCTCCCGCCCACAGCGGATTAGCGTGTTCAGTTGTCGTACGAAACGAGCGATTCACACGGCACGTCAAGCCGCGAACGGCCATTGAGGAAATTCAGCTCGATCAATGTCGCAGCGGCGGGCACCACCGCACCGACCTGGCGCAGCAGCGCAATGCCGGCCGCCAGGGTGCCGCCCGTGGCCAGCAGATCATCGACCACGACCACCCGCTGGCCTGGATGGATCGCGTCGGCCTGGATTTCCACCCGGTCCTCGCCGTATTCCAGGGCGTAGTTAAGGCCGACCGTTTCACCCGGCAGCTTGCCGCGCTTGCGGATCATAACGAATCCACAACCAAGTTTCAGCGCCAGCGGGGCGGCGATCAGAAAGCCTCGGCTTTCTACGCCGGCGATCAGATCCGGCATGTAGGCCCGCACTACGCGTGCCATCCGGCCCATCGCGACCTGCCACGCATCGGCATCCCGCAGCAGGGTGGAAATGTCGTAAAACAGAATGCCGGGCTTCGGGAAATCCGGAATGCCGCGGATGTGGTCTTTCAGGTCCATCGACATAAGTCCTCAGTTTGGAGCGCCGTACCCTAAGGCGCCGCGAGCCATTTCGCCAGCCCCCGGTTGCGCAGGGCAATCGGGTGAATAAACAAAGTTGAAGCGCCAAGGTCCCCAAGGTCGCCAAGACGCCAGGAAGGACGGCAGGTCGGGCTGATGACTGAACAGCCAAGGAACCGGTTGACGCCGCGGCAGATCTCATTTTAACCGAATTCCATTGTCTTATCGTGATGGCCGGGCGTGTCC
>JAYUEJ010000489.1:0-4780 GCA_043739265.1 Rhodopila sp.
CCGCGATGTCGCGCACGGCCCCCCCGCCACCGTGCGCCGGCACCCCGAAGTGCTGCGCGCCTATCTCGGTTCGGGGGTCGCCGCCTACCCGGCCCGGCCGAAACCCGGTGCCCCCGAAGACCGCCCCGCGGTGCTGGAGCTGCGCGATGTGAGCGCCGGTTATGGCCCCAATACGGTCCTGCACGACATTTCCATCTCGGTGCGGGCCGGCGAGGCGGTGGCGATCTTCGGCCCGAACGGCGCCGGCAAGAGCACGCTCTTCAATACCATCGCCGGCGAGCGGCGGGTGCGGGCGGGCCGCATAGACTGGCACGGCGACCGTATCGACGGACGCTCCATGCAGGCGATCGTCCGCGCCGGCATCGGCCTTGTGCCGCAGGGCCGCGCGGTGCTGGAGCGGCAGACCGTCGAGGACAACCTGCTGATCTCCACATCCGGCCTGCGCCTGCGGGCGCGCGAATTCCGCGACCGGGTCGATGAGATCTACGCGCACTATCCGTCCCTCGGGCGCCGCCGCAAGCTCTACGGCGCCAGCCTGAGCGGCGGCGAGCGCCAGATGCTGGCGATCGCCAAGGCGCTGATCCGACGCCCCTCCCTGCTGCTGCTTGACGAGCCTTCCATCGGCCTCGCCCCGACCGTGATCGAAGAACTGCAGCGCACCGTCGCCAGGCTTACGGCGAGCGGTATCGCGGTGATTATCGGCGAACAGGCCGTGGATTGGGTCATCCCGCTGGCGACGCGGGCCTATGTTCTTGGCGCCGGCCGCATTGTAAGCCACGGGCCGGCCGATGCCCTTGCCGAACAGGCATCGCTGGCGGAACACTATCTCGGCACGCAACATTGCATCGTGGAGCCAACGTGAACGCAATCGCCCCCAACATCGCCGCCACGCGTCCCGTCGCGTTGGTTCCCGGCAGGCTCTACCTCCTGGGCGACAGCGTCCCGCTTGACGGCAGGATCAGTTGGGTTCCGCCTGATGCTCGGGGCTGGCAGCCGCTCAATACCTACGTATTGGTGGAAGGCGAGGCCGCCCTGGTTGTCGATACCGGAGTCTATGCCCATCGCACGACGATCCGCGAGCAATTGGCGACGCTGGTGGAGCCAGGAAAAAAACTGTCCATCTTCCTGACCCGCCCGGAGCCCGACGTCACCGGCAATATCGGCGAAATCGCCAGTTGCTATCCGGTGGAACGGCTGTTTGCCGGTGGCGGCCCGAACCCGTTCGACGCCTTCGAGTCGGCCAAGCTGATGGACCCCGCCAGTCGCGGCAACCGCATCCAGATGGAGCGCATGCCGCCGGGCTACCAGATGAAACTCGGCGAAACCCGTGGGGTCGAGGTATTGCGCCCGGCGATTCGCCTGCTGGCCACGTTTTGGGGCTATGACGCGGCGACGCGCACGCTGTTTACCTCGGACTGTTTCGGCCATGGCGTGCAGGACAGCCGGAACAGCGATTGCGTCATTCGGGCCGGCAGCCCCGCGCAGGCCGAACCTGCACAGGTCAAGGCCCACCTTCTGGCCAAGTTCGGCTGGCTGGCACGCGCCAAGACGCAGTCGATTTTGAAGAACCTGGAGGAGATGCGCGGCGATCGGGTGATCGAACGTATCGCACCAGGCCATGGAATGGTCATCGAAGGGCGCGCGATGGTGGACACCCACCTCGACGCCATGCGAACCGTATTGCAGGAGTTGTCGTCATGAGCCGCGAACGCCATCAGCTTCCCCGCGAATTCACCGATGGCGTCTGGTGGTTGGGAGGATGCCTGGAAAGTGCGGCGTTCGCCGAACCGGTGCATTTTCATACGTCCGCTTATTTGATCGTGGGGCGCGACCGGACGTTGTTGTACGATACTGCCCCGCCGGCGATGTGGCCTGAACTTGACCGCGACCTTGACCGGATCCTTGGCGACCGCCCGCTCGATATCGTCGTTGCCTCGCACCCGGAAATTCCGCATGCCGGCAATTTCGGCAAATTGCTCGACAAATATCCGTCCGCTGTCGCGATGGGCGATCTGCGTGACTACCACTTGTATTTTCCGGACCATGTCGATCGCATGCGGCCGGTGGCGCATGACACGACCCTGGACCTTGGGGGCGGGTATAAATTCACTTTTCTCGATGCCATCATCGAGGATTTGCCGAATACGGTGTGGGGGTATGAGCACAAGCAGCAGGTGCTGTTTCCGGTCGATGGTTTTGGTTACGGCCACCACCCGCAGAACGCGGAGGATTTCGATGAGCCGGTCCACCGCGCCGGCGAATGCGCGCTGCTTTCGAGCGAACTGAAGAACCCGCCGGAACTCGACCTTGCGACGTATCTGACGCAATCGTCGCTGTTCTGGAGCCGTTACGTGGAGATCACGCCTTTTCTTGACCGTTTCGTGGAACTCACCCGCAAATACCCGACGAAATTCATTGCCCCGGCCCATGGCAGCGTCATCGACGATCTCGATGTGGTCATGCCGGTGATGCGCGAGGCACACCGCAAATCGTTCATCGGGTAATCCCCGCCATTGGCGCTGACCACCGGCCCGCTGTCGTTTCGGAGTTGCAAGATGAGGGTGATTGGGGCAAACTCAGAGAGTTAGGTATTGGCACCGGGTCATCGTCAAAAATATCAGAATTGAGGGCTTCATGGGTTCGTTTAGCATATGGCACTGGTTGATTGTGCTTGTTTTTATGTTTAGTTTTCCTCTAATACTGAAATTTTGTGGCATAGGCGCGCACGCCGTAAGAATGAAAAATACCCGGACTGGACAAATAAAAAAGGGATTTTGGGGTTTCTCATGGACTTATTTGTTTTTCGGTTTCTGGGTACCCTTGATAAGGGCTGAGCTTGGTGTCGCGGCTCTGCATCTGCTTTTTACGCTCGTCACGGGCGGATTGTGGCAGCTTATCGTTAGCTTCCTCTACAACAAACAATATACTAACAGATTGTTGGAAAAGGGCTTCCATTTCAACGACTCCGATTCTCTCAATAATATCGCAGCCACTCGGATAGGCGTCGAACTACGTTGATCATGTCGGTCGAAGTGCCCATATTTGACGTTGATACGCCGATATCGGTGGCAGGCAGGTAAGAACGGAAAGCCGAGCGATGAACACCACACCCAAGAAGATCGGAATGGCACCGCCGCACCCCGGCGAGTTCATACGGGGCGAAATTTCACCGATCTGAACCTGAGCGTCAGCAAAGCGGCGAAAGACTGTCAGGTAACGATCGTCGTCGTCCCGGCCGGGGTGATGCTGAGGAACGTTACGCCCTCGCGGGCCGAGGCTGCGTGCCAGTGGTTTTCGCCCGCCGGAAACAGCACGACTTCGCACGGCCCTACTTCGCGTTGTTCATGCTCGGTGGCGACGACCGCAACACCGGAAACCACGACCAGAGCCTGATCGTGGGTATGAATATGGAAGGCGTTACCGGCCCCCGCCTCAAAGCGCAGCAGAGTGAAACTGAGCTGCTGGCTGTCCTTTCCGCCAAGCAATGACTGTCGGGCCACGTTGCCGGACGGAAACAACGCTCCGCCGACGGGCTCTCGCGCGGCTTCTTCCATTTTCACGATTTTCATGTCGAAGGTGTCCTGGTGGGATCAAATATGAACTGGCGTCGCGGTTCGCTCATCTTCGCAAAACCGTCAAAGCTGGCCTTGACGAGCGAGAAACCGGCGGCACCTCAATCTTTCCGCTGGTTGACCTAAAACTCGCTCCAGTGCCTGGCAAGACGTTGCGGGTTCAGCCGGTATTTCTTGATCGCGTTACCCGCCAGAATCTGCCGGCGCGCGTCCGGCGGTACGCCGGTGAAATACAGTGACGCGTCGTAGTCGCCGTCCCAGTGCGGGTAGTCGGTCGCGAATTCCAGCATATGCGGCCCTAGCCATTCGATTACCCGTGCGAGGTGCCGTGGATTGCGCGGTTCCTCGACCGGCTGGCGGGTGAAGGAGACATGCTCGCGGATGTATTCCGATGGCAGGCGTTTCAGCCGCGGAGCATCGCGCCGCAGGGCCTTCCAGCTTCGATCCATGCGCCAGAGATAGGGCAGCACCCAACTGAACCCGCCCTCCACGAAGGTGAAACGCAGGTCTGGAAATTCATCGAACACGCCTTCGCACAGCATACTGGTCAAATGGGCGGCGTACAGGAGCGGAAACTGTCCATGGTTCTCCATGAAGGTGCCTGGCGGCCCATACACCGTCATCAGCGCGGGACCGGGCCGTTGCAGCGTCACATGCGAACAGACCGCCAGGCCGTTGCGGATCGCCGCCTCGTACACTGGCCAGTATTTCTTCTCGCCGAACAGGCTCCCGGCATATGGGTTCAGCATGACCTGCACCACATGCGGATGGCCGGCGAAACGTTCGATTTCGGCCACCGCGAGATCGGGGTCGGTCGATACGCGCAGCGTCGTCTTGTAGCGGCCATGGCCGTTGTAGGAACCAACCCAGGTGCTGGCGATCCAGTCGTTCAAGGCCGCCGCCATGGCCGCCTCATGTTCCGGGTTGGTGAGCGACTTGTCCGAGAGTGGAATAATGATGGCGATATCCACCCCGGTCCCATCGAACAACTGCCGCCCCGTTGTCAGCGGGTCGGAACCGGCCGGGCCTGCCGGGGTGAACGCATCCAGCCGCCGCCCCTCATTGGGTGGTGCGAAGATCACCGAGGTTCCGAGCAGCCCGCCCGCGAACAGCAATTCACGGTAGCCTTTGCCGAGCCACGGTTCCGGCATGTGGTCCGCGATCTCCATGCCGGTACGCGGGTTCACATGGATATCGCTATCGACGAT
>JAYUEJ010000490.1:0-1533 GCA_043739265.1 Rhodopila sp.
CGTTCCAACGCCATCTCCGCGGCGTCCAAACGTGCCAACGCCCGACGCCAGGCCAGTTCGGAAGAGACATCGCCAGCCGGATAAACCGGGGTAACCAGCGTCAACTCATCATTCACATTATCAAAAATCGCGAACAGCGTTGGACGCACCATGATGCCCTCGGGTACCCCGATCACATCGCGATTCTTGGTCGGCAGCTTTTCCATCTGCCGCACCATGTCGTAGCCCAGGTAGCCGACCAGACCGCCGGCCATCGGCGGCAAATGCGCCGGAACCTCCAACTGGGTTTCCGCGATCAGCCGGCGAAGACTGTCCAGCGGCGCACGGGTTTCCGTCACGAACGCATGCGGAGCCGACAACGCATGCCGGTTCACCGAGGCAATCCCGTCCTGGCAGCGCCAGATCAGGTCCGGCTGCATGCCGATCACCGAATAGCGTCCGCGCGCCGCCCCGCCCTCCACGCTTTCCAGCAGGAAAGAGTTCGGCTGGCCATGCGCCAATTTCAGGAACGCGGCGACCGGAGTCTCCAGGTCCGCGACGGTCTTGCGCCACACCAGGCTGCCGCGCCCTGCTTCGTAGGCCAGACGGAAAGCGGCGAAACCCGGAATGACAGACACGTTCATTTTCTCTCTCTTATCGCGGTTGGACGACGCTATCGAAATTCGCCTGATTGACCTGCGGCCTGGCCCGCCGGCGCACCGCATCGACGAAAACGGTCGCCATGTCGTTGCCCAGCGACCGGGTGATCGCCGCGCGCGCCTGCTCATAGCCGGCCTTGTCGATGGCCGCATCCGGTGTCACCACCTCGGTAAGCTGGCCGACGACGAAGCCATCCCGGGTTTCGACCATCGTCGCCTCCCCCTTCTTCAGCCCGAACAACACAAGCTGAAGCTCCGCCGGCATGCCCGGGTCCGGCGCGCCGCGCGTCACCAGCGGGCTCAGCCGAGGCGTAACACCGGCGAGCCTGGTCGCTCCTGAGAACGACGCCCCGGCCTGAACCGCGGACATCAGCGCCGTCGCGGCCTGATCCTGGAACCGGCGGCGCTGGTCAAGCGTCCAGTCGTCCGCCACTTGGTTTTTCACCGTATCGAACGGCTTCTGACCGGGCGGAATGACGCTTTCCACCGTCAGCGCGTAATACGCCGACCCACCGGTGGACGGCGTAGGAACCTCGGTAAGCTGTGCCGGATCGCCCTGCCGAGCCTGGAACGCGGCGGCGATGATGGCCGCCTTCAGCTCCGCCGGCCCGGGGATCGGCGCCGGTTCCTCCGCCTGCGTATCCCCTTTCGGATCCAATGTCCCGGACACCCCAACGACCCCCAGCTCGCCCGGCAAATCGTCCAGGCTGGTGCCGTTTCCGAGCAACTGATCCAGCTTGTTGGCGCGGTCATACATCACGTCGGCGGCCTTGCTCGCCAGCACCCGCCCGCGCAACCCGTCCCTGGCCTGTTCGAATGACGTCACGGCACCGGCCGCGATCTTTGTTACCTTCACAACGAACCAGCCCAGTTGTCCCCGCACCGGTGCGGACAC
>JAYUEJ010000491.1:0-4769 GCA_043739265.1 Rhodopila sp.
GGTCGCCGGGGCGCCAGGAAGGGTTGATGCCGACCCTTATACCGTCGCCGGCCGCGTAGATCCCGATGTCACCGGATCGTCACCTCCACCCTGCGGTTACGTGGTTCGGGGATGCCGCGCGGCGTCGGCACCCGCGGGTTGTTGGAGCCATGGTAGCCGACCTCGATCACCGACGGGTTGACCCCGCCTTTCACCAGCGCATCGCGAATGGCCGTGGCGCGTCGTAGCGAGAGAGCAAGATTTGCGGCGTCGTCGCCCGTCGCGTCGGAATGGCCGATCACGCCGATATCGGCGAACGGCGTGGCACGTGCATCGGCCACCGCCTCGGTCAATGCATCGGAGGAGCCGGGGTCGATATCCGCCTGGCCGACGATGAAGAGTATGACATGAACGGCCGGAGGACGCGGCTTCGCGGCCAGCGCGCCGGCGAAGGCCGCTTCAACTGTTGGACGATCGGTGACGAACACTTTGCGGTCGCGGCCGCCGTTGCCGGTGCCGACCGCTGCATAGGGCCCGGATAATTCCTCCGGCGTCCCGTCTTTGGTCACCACGACCTTGCCCACCGAACCGCCTTCGTCCGGGATCAGAACGATGACATTCGCGGGTAACGCGCATCCGGCCAGTGCGAACAGGAATGCCAGGGCGATGATTTGTTTCCACATGGCTCAGGGCTCCGCCCGCGCTAAAAACCGCGTTCCACGTACCCCGACGGTCGCTGTCGGTGTCTCGACCTTCATGGCGTCGGGCGAAAGCTTCGCGGTCAGACCTGACAGGTACTGCATCGTCCCGTTCAGCAACTGCAGAACGAAACCGTAGCGTTCCTCGGCTGGTTCGAAAACAAATCGTGGAATCTTTACGCGACTGGAAGGACCGAGCGAGATGCGTGTGTTGTCCTTGAAGGTAACACCGATCTCGCCATCCCAGAAGGTGCGCATTGTGTCGCCTTCGTAGATAGCGCCGCCGAGGGAAGCGGCATAAGTCAGGTGGCCGTGCGTCACGCTGGCATGTCCGTCGAGGGACTTGATGTAGCCGATCACTGCGTTCTGGGCCCGGGCGGGCACGTTGCTTAACAGCATGAAGGCCAGCAGGACCGTGGGGGTTCGCATTTTCATCATAATATCTCCACGCGCTTTCATCGTGATACTTCCACATCGAGCGACCGGACCGGCCGCGTGATCGTCTCAGATGATGGCAAATACAGCCGAACGCGGGTGCCCTGGCCCGGTGTGCTTTCGATTTCCACCGCGCCGCCCGATTGACGTGCGAAGCCATGCACCTGACTCAACCCGAGGCCGGTGCCCTTTCCCACTTCTTTGGTGGTAAAGAACGGTTCGAATACTTTTTGTAACATGTCCGGTGCGATACCTTCGCCGTTGTCGGAAACTTCTATAACGAGATAGTGGCCATCCGGCCCGAGTCCGGAATTCAGCAGTTCCATACAGGATCCGTTGATCACGAGTCGGCCGCCGTTCGGCATTGCGTCGCGGGCGTTCATCGCCAGGTTCAGCAGCGCGAGTTCGAATTCCACCGGATCGATCTTGATCTCTCCCAGCTCCGACGGCGTTTCGAGATGCATTTCCACCCGCTCGGGCAGTGCAGTGCGTAACAGCTGATACACCGTGTGCAATAGATATACCGGATCGACAGATTTGGATCGCAGCGGCTGCAGCCTGGCGAATGCCAGCAATTGGCGGACGATGTCCGCGCATTTGCGCGATGCCGCGGTCGCGGCGGCGATCAACGGACGGGCATCGGGCGACAGGTCCAGCTTGCCCCGAACCAACTCCAGGCTGCCCAGAACGACTGTCAGAAGGTTATTGAAGTTGTGCGCGACGCCACCCGCCAGCAGACCGACCGCCTGCATCTTCTCACCCTGGCGCAGCCGATGTTCAAGGTTCCGCTGCTGTGTGATGTCGGCGACCACGCCAGCCACGCGGCTGGGGGTACCGTCAGGGTCGCGCCAAAACCGGCCAAGGATATGGATGTGATGAAGGGTGGCGTCGGGCCATCTGATCTGGCACTCCAGTTGCAGCGTTCCGGATGCCTCGGCGGCGGCGAAATGGTTGCGAACCATGGCCAGGTCCTCCGCCACCACCCGGTCCAGCAGCAGTGCGACGGACCAGCGTGGCGGCGCTTCCACCAGGCCCAGGATGGCGTCGTGCCGCGGCGAGTGGTGCCAAACGCCGCCTTGCAGATCGGCATCCCAGACGCCAAGTCGCGCGGCATCGACGGCGAAGGTCAGGTTCTGACGCAGCGCCTCCGCTTCCGATCGCAACAGTGCTTCCCGGTGTTCGGCGGATTGCTGAACCAATGCCACGGCCAGTTCCGCGTCGCGCCGGCGGCGGGTCGCGACCTCGGTGCGAATTTGCACACTAATGATAACGAATCCGGTTACGAAAAGACAGGATAGTGGCAAAACGCAGTCCAGCAGCCAACCCCGGGTGCGGAACAGCACGACCGAGGTTCCGACCAAAAGCGGAACGATTCCGACGAAGACCGCTACGTAGGCGCGATAGGAAATACGTCCCATCAGCAGGACGACCGCCAACCCCACCAACAGGGCCGCGATGCATTCAACCACCGGTGCCCAGTACGGGCGCCACAACGTATCGCCGGCCATCACGCTTTCGATAAGTTCCGCCTGGATCGCGGCGCTGCTTTCCTGAATGCCCGCGGGAACCAGGAATGTCTCGCCCACGCCGCGGGCCGTGACGCCGATCACGACGATCCGGTCGCGCAAGGCGGACCGATCGGTGAGAGGGTCGATCAGCCGGTATGCCGGAATTCTGACGAGGCGGTCCGTGCCGATAAAGCGTGGCCGGACCTCACCTGAAGCGTCGGTTCGAATGGTCAGCCCACCGACCGTGACGGACGATACCACGCCGGCGCTGGCGTTCAGCACCAACGTTTCGGCCTTCAGCGCAATCCTCACGAGTTCCAGTCCGAAACTCGGCAGTATTGATCCCCCGACTGCCACGACCGCCGGCAGACGGTCGATTTTGCCCGAACGGCCTCGCAAGGCCGATACGATGCCGATGCCGCGAGCCGCGTCGGCCAGCAATGCCAGCGGCCAGCGCACGCTACCGGCTTGGGGAATCGCCGCACCGGCGCCCTCACCGCGTTCGCGCACGGGCGCGACCGTCACCGGGGATATCGCGAATTTCCCCACCCCATTCTCGGCCATGCCGTCCTCCAACATCATGGCCAGCACTGTCGGCGATGAGCGCAATGCGGTGGCCAGGACCGAATCGGGGTCGGGTAATCGCAGCAGAGACTGGCGCAACGCCGCGTCGATATGAAGTTCTTCGACGAGGCGATCAGGCGAAAGGCGATCTGCATCGGGCAACAGGATGTCGAGGCCGATCGCCCTTGCATCCCGCCCTGCATCGACCAGCGCCGCCAGCTTGTCGCGCGGCCAGGGCCATGGGCCGATCCGTCGGATGGAGGCTTCATCGATTTCCACGATGACGGTCGACGAGGTGTCGCGCTGCGCCGGATACAGAATCTGATATGTGTCGAAGAGCCAGTCCCGGCCGGCTCGCAACGGGCCATCCGGAATGAACTCGAAAATCGATACAAAGATAAAAGTGACGAGGAGAACCGCGATTTCTGTGTATTCGATTGACCCGAGGAACGAGAACGCTCCGGCCACGGCTTGCCGGCGCATAGCGGTCGCTGGAATAACTGTCAGCGGATTGTTTCGCGCATTTGGGTTTCCGGGCAAGAGTTTGCGTTTAGGCATCGAAAGGCGCCTCGCTGGTGAAGCCACGGCGCAGGTCTATTGTTTGTCGTCGTGTTCTGAAATGACCAGAAACAATGGAAGCGGGCGACGGGTTGCCTTCGTTGCGGTGTCTGTCGGAATGTCCGATTCTGCCATGGAACCAATCGGTGTTCTGGCGTTGAACGGCATGCGTTACGACGATTGGCGTGATGATGGAAGCGTGATGATCAGGGCGGTCTTGTTTCATCCCCATGAGTTGATGATTGGTATTGTTCGGGGTGGATTTCCTGCTGTCAATCCTGTCCCGGGACCTGCGCCGGGGCCTGCCCGATTGCCTCCCTTGGGGCCATATGCCGAAAAAAAGGTCCGGCATCGAGACATTTGACGATCCGAACGAAAAATGAACCGCTATCGATGGATATCGGCGTGCGTCGCGAGGCTCCGATATCACCCCGTCGAGGTCATTTCCAGGCAGACAGCAACAATATGCCGCGGTTGCAACGATGGCCCCTCCGGCCAACAAACCGTTCACCCTGATGCATGCCTCATAGCTTGCCGGGTAGGGAGGTCGGCATCGATATCGAGGGACCAACCTATAACGCTATAATCGCCTTGATGCATGAGCATTGGGCCGGCCACGCCGCGAAGTTCGACGGTGAACGCGGTATCCCGGGGGTTCCTTGGCGGCCAGGCGTTCCAACGTCCTGGTTTACTCGATTGCCCCCCTGGCCCTGGCCCTGATCCTGATCCTGACCCTGGACCGGTTCGGTGCAAGTCCGGCCATGACGACGGGGCGGCAGCACGGTCCCGCCCTCTCGCCGCATTTTAAATCCGGGCTGGAAACCTTTCGTTAACCCATTCGTGGCTTTGATAGCGCCCACCCACCCCGGAACGCGCCGCGCATGACCGACAGCCTTCTCACGACCCAGATCACGGCAACGCCGCCGCACCACCCATCGGCGGACCCGCCGCAACACCCATCGGCGGACCCGCCGCAACACCCATCGGCGGACCCGCCGCAACACCCATCGGCGGACCCGCCGCAACA
>JAYUEJ010000492.1:0-4766 GCA_043739265.1 Rhodopila sp.
GAGATGCACGGCGTTGTCCTTTTGCTTGTTCACCCGATTGCCCTCTGACTCCGGCCCGTCGTCATTGCGGGGGGTCAGGCAAACCGGCACTCTCGCAGACGGCCGGGGCCACGTTTCCGGCTCGCTCACATGGCATCCCAACGGAGTTCGCGCGCATGTCACCCCCGGTGTTCCATCTGCAACCCATGGGGCGGCTGGCGAACCTGATGATCGAGTACATGGTCGCGCTTGCGTTCGCCGATTTGGTGCCCGACTGCCGTATTTCCAATATCGCCATCCCATCGTGGGGCCTCTGCCACGCGCCGATGAATGCCGCCGGGCCCATCGCTGTCGAACAGCGCGAGCAGCACATCGACCTGCCGGCGCTGGCCGAACGCATGCGGTCAGGACAGATCGGGCGCGTCGAGTGGACCGGCTTCGGCCAGCGGATGGAGAATTTTCTGCCGGTGGAGCGATACCGCGGCGTGTTCGTGTCGCCATTCAAGGCGCCGATGGGGTTCGGCCCGGACTACCTGGTCTGTCCGGTCCGCGCCGAGGACATCCTGCACGGCCCGAACGCGGACTATGTGCTGACGCCGGTGGAATTCTACCGCGACATCGCCGACAGGACCGGCCTGACGCCGGTTTTCATTGGCCAAACCGGTCCCAATCCCTACATGGACCGGATCAGGGCAGCGTTTCCCGACGCCATTTTTCGTGAGCCCCAGACCGACCCCCTGGTTGATTTTGAAACGATTCGACAGTCCCGTCATATCGTCGTCGGGGTATCCACCTATTCCTGGCTCGCGGCCTGGCTGTCGCGGAGTGCCGACACGATCTACCTGGCGGTCAGCGGCCTGTTCAACCCGATGCAGAAGCCGCAGGTGGACTTGCTGCCGTTCGGCGACACACGGTTCAAATTTTATCTTTTCCCGATCAATTACGCCGTGCCGCTGGACCAGCATGCACGGGTTCACCGCCGTATCGCGCCATACTGGCGGCAGATGCCGCATGAGGCGTTGCGCCGCCAATTTGCCGCCGCACCGCGTTTTGAGCGGGATCGCGACCAGGCCCTGGCCGTGTTCGACGAGGCATTCTACCTGAAAAGCAACGCCGACGTGGCGGCGATCGCGCAAAACCAGGGGCCGGGGTTCGCCAGATCCCATTATGCCAACCATGGGTTTCAGGAGCGGCGGCTGCCCATGCGGCTCGACCCGGTCTGGTATGCCAGCCAATATCCGCTCGCCGCGTTCGAGGTCGCGCAAGGCGATTATGCCGAATTCGCACACCATTACATGGCGATCGGCAAGGACCGCGGGTACCGTCCGTATCCCTCAGGCGGGGCAATCGAATGACTGGCGGCGAACGCCTGATGGCCGGGCCGAAGCCAACGGTCCTGGACGTCCCCGATGCCCGGTTGGTCCATCGAGACGATGGTGCTGATTCGTCAGCGGACGAATGTTGACGTGGACATGGTAACCGGCTTACACCGCGCGGCCTGGATGGCGGGCATAGCTCAGTTGGCAGAGCGCCAGGTTGTGGTCTTGGATGTCGCGGGTTCGAGTCCCGTTGCTCGCCCCACCCCTTTCTTATGATGGAAAGCCGTACCGCGGCTGTGGTTCTCGCGGGCGGACAGGCGCGGCGGATGGCGGGCGGCGACAAACCCCTGCTGACCGTCGGCGGCCGATCGATGCTGGCGTCGGTGATCGCGGCGCTGGGGGTTCCGCACATCGCCATCAGCGCCAATGGCGATCCGGCCCGATTCGCGGCATTCGGATTGCCGGTCCTGGCGGACGGCGCGTTTGAGGGCCAAGGGCCGTTGGCGGGGGTTCTCGCAGGGCTTGAATGGGCGGCTTCGCTGGGCATGACCGCCTTGCTGACAGCCCCGGGCGACATGCCGTTCCTGCCGACCGGACTGGCTGACTGGCTATCGCCGCCACCAGGCTGCGTGTCCAGTCAGGGGCGTCAGCACCATTTGGTTGCTTTGTGGCCCATAATTTGCGCGCCAGAGTTGCGTTCTCTGTTGTCCGCACCGGGCCGGCGGCAGGTTGCCTATTTCGCCGAACGCATTGGTATGCGTTACGCTGAATTTGCCGTGCCAACCGGCGATCCTTTCGCTAACATCAATACACGTTACGATCTGATGCAGGCGCGAACCCGCGCCGGCGAAGGCCATGGCCATGATCCGGACGAAAATTGACCCGGCACCAGGGTTGGACGCAAGCGATTGGGGCGAAAAGGATGGCTACATGACAAAGACCGTCGCGATCGCGGGTCTGGGTGCGATCGGACTGCCGTTGGCACGCGCGCTGGATGCGGGCGTGGAGGGTCTGCGGCTGGTCGCGGTGGCGAGCCGCGATCCGGTCAAGGCCCGAGCCAATCTCGCGGGGTTCCAGACGACGCCGCGCATTGTCGAAATCCCGGAACTGGCGGAAGCCGACATCGTGGTGGAGGCGGCGCCCTCGGCGATCTTCGAACGGATCGCGTTGCCGGCGCTGGAGGCCGGACGGATCTTCGTTCCCGCCTCGGCCGGCGCCCTGCTGCCGCGCATGCATCTGGCCAAACTGGCGCGCCAGACCGGCGCCCGCATCGTTGTTCCGACCGGTGCGCTGCTGGGTCTGGACGCCGTGCGCGCTGCCGCCGAGGGGGCGGTCGAAAGCATCAGCATCGAAACCCGCAAGCCGCCGATGGCGCTGATCGGCGCGCCGTATCTTGAACGGCACGGCATCGATGTGATGGACCTGACGCAGCCGCTGCTGGTATTCGACGGCAACGCACTGGATGCCGCCGCCGGCTTCCCGGCCAACATCAACGTCGCCGCCGCACTTGCCCTGGCGGGTATCGGACCAATCCGGACCCAGGTGCGAATCTGGGCCGACCCGGGCCTGACCCGCAATATCCATACGATCCGCGTCGAAGCCGAGGCCGCCCGCTTTACCATGACGATCGAGAACGTACCCAGCATCGACAACCCGAAGACCGGCCAACTGACCGCGCTGTCTTTGCTGGCGTGCCTGCGGGGACTGGTATCGACGTTGAAGGTCGGTAGCTGAACCGGGGTGGAGGAAGCTCTCGCCTATTTGCCGACACTGGCGCTGTTTAGCTTCGTGATCGTCGCCAGCGCCCGGATGCGGCACGACATGCTGCTGCTGGTCTGCGTCCCACCGGTATTCGTGGCGATGATCATGGGATTCACCATGGCGATCTATGCCGGCGATGCATTCGGCGTAGTCCCGGTCGTCGCCGCCCTGACGCTCGGCGCCCCGCCAGCCCTGTGGCTGGCCAGGAGGTTGAAAGCCCGGGATTTGCTGATCGCCATCTACCTGGCCTGGGCGGTCGCCCTTGTGCTGGCGCTGATCGCGTTGACGTTTCCGGATCGGGCGTAAGCGACCGGCGTAACGGATCGGGCGTGACCGTCCGCCGCAACGGATCGTGCCGTTGAAAGGCCTGCTTTCACCGCTGATGCAGGCCAATACACGCTGATGATCGCGGATCGGGCTTTCTCCGCCTCCACCTTGATGTTTACGCCGAGTCAGCGCGGGAGCCGCTGCCTTTATCAGTGATCATTTGCGGTGGATTCGTCCGTTTGCACCTTACGCCGCCACCCAGCCGACAAAGGCCTGGCCGCGGCGTTTCCAATGCTATTGCCCCACCTCTGGCGGACCATGCGAAATATCTTTTATACTTTGGCATACCTGCTTCAACGCCCACCGAAGACCGATGGAGTTACCCGTGAAGCGCAGAACCGTCCTCCATACCGGAACCGCCGCCCTCGCCATCGGTCTCGCGAAACCCAACCTCGGCCGGTCCGCCGGCACGCGCGTGCTGAAATTTATTCCGCAAGCCGATCTGGCGGTGCTGGATCCCGTGTGGACCACCGCCTACGTCACCCGGCACCACGGCATGATGGTATTCGACACGCTGTACGGCACCGACAGCACATTCCAGCCGCAGCCACAGATGGTGGACGGCGCGCAAACCAGCGCGGACGGCAAGGAATGGACCCTGACCCTGCGCGACGGTCTGAAATTCCACGACGGCACGCCGGTGCTGGCGCGCGATTGCGTCGCGTCCATCCAGCGCTGGGGCAAGCGCGACGCCTTCGGCCAGGCGTTGATGGCGGCAACCGACGAACTGTCCGCCGGCGATGACAAGACCATCCGGTTCCGCCTGAAACACCCCTTCCCGCTGCTGCCCACCGCGCTTGGAAAAGTCGGCGTCAGCATCTGCCCGATGATGCCGGAGCGTTTGGCCAAAACCGACCCGTTCACCCAGGTTACCGAAATGGTCGGCAGCGGCCCGTTCCGCTTCAAGGCGGATGAACGCGTGCCCGGCGCACGGGTCATCTACGAGCGCAACGAAAACTACGTCCCGCGTACTGGCGGCGCCACCGAATGGACCGCCGGCCCGAAAATCGTCCACTTCGACCGCGTCGAGTGGAACGTCATCCCCGACGCCGCCACCGCCATGGGCGCGCTGCAAAATGGCGAGGCGGATTGGTGGGAGCAGCCGACATTCGACCTGCTGCCGCTGGTGCGCAAAACCAGCAAGCTGATGTTGGAGACCCTGGACCCCACGGGGTTTCCGTCGATGCTGCGCTTCAACCACCTGTTTCCCCCGTTTAATAACCCCGCGATCCGCCGCGCGCTGCTGGGCGCCGTGAACCAGGCGGATTACATGACCGCTGTCGCCGGCACCGATCCGGCGATGTGGCGGGACAACGTGGGCTATTTTCCGCCAGGCTCGCCGCTCGCCAGCGATGTCGGCATGAAGGTCCTGGAAGGGCC
>JAYUEJ010000493.1:0-14247 GCA_043739265.1 Rhodopila sp.
CCACCTTATGGCCGGATCGCGATCCAACCGCATCGGCGTTCATCCTGCTTATCGGCGTTCATCTGTCTGCAAAAAACACGCGAGCGGCCGGACACGGGCCGCTCGGGCGATGGTCCGCGCGACGCACGGTGCCGGAAACGGGCGGCCGTTACGGACTGCATCAGCGGCTTTTTTTTGAAGGCAGATGAACGCTGATGAACGCCGATCAGGGGGATATCGTGCGCCGTCGCCGGGCGAATGGTTGTGGGCTTGATGAACCGGCCATTCGCCTCTTGGACGGTCAGCTTCTGGCCTTTTTGGCGATCCTGACACAGGCTGTTCGCCCGACTGCGTACAATCGCCACCTTATGGCCGGATCGCGATCCAACCGCATCGGCGTTCATCCTGCTTATCGGCGTTCATCCGTCTGCAAAAAACCCGCGAGCGGCCGGACACGGGCCGTGGCGGACGGCGAAGGCCTGTCATCCACGCCTTTGTTTGCATAAGGCGACGCCCCACTATTATCGCTCCAGCAAAAAAATGCGGAAAGTCGAGCTTGGTCCGAGCGTCTTTCTTCTACCGGCCTGACACTGCGCTCCCGGGCGGAGTCTGGCGGGTGTTTCGGCTGATCCTTTCAACACAGAGGGCGCAGAGGCGCAGAGCAGAATTCAAATGCATGCCCCGGAAAGGACTGGCCGATTTGTCGTCTGGGCCGGAACAATAGCGTATTGGGTGGCGAGCGACTGTGGTTTTGGGGATTTTTGGCGGCAGACGCCGGACGATATTCGCCGCATTCTCAGCGTTTTCCGCGAACTTTGTGTTGCACCCGGAGATGCGGGCAGCTCCGACGACCACTATGACATGCCAACCGGCATTGACGACGATCCAGCCTGGTCACGTCGCAGTGGCAGGACCGGACCATGGTGTTCGGCTGACCCGGGGGCTGACTGATTTACCGTGACCATTTGTAGCCTCGGCGTTGCAATCGAACAAAAAAAAGGGCGGGAATTTCCCCGCCCTTCGAGACCGGCCGAAGCGAACGCCCGGTCAGTTGTTGTTACGGTTGCCCAGAAGCTGAAGCAACATCATGAACAGGTTGATAAAGTTCAGATACAGGCTCAGCGCGTCATAGACGCTGCGCTTGGCCGCGCCATCGGTGCCTTCGGCATACGCGAACTGCATGTAGCTGCTTTTAATCCGCTGCGTGTCGTAGGCGGTCAGGCCGGTGAAGACGATGACACCGACGATGCTGACCACGAACTGCAGCACGCTGCTCTGGAAGAACATATTCGCGAGACTGGCGATGATGATGCCGAACAGGCCCATCATCATGAAGCTGCCCATGCGGGTGAGGTCGGCCTTGGTCGTGTAGCCATACAGGCTGGTCGCGGCGAAGGTGGCGGCGGTGATGAAGAACACCCGCACGATCGACTCGCTGGTATAGACCAGGAAGATGCTGACCAGGCTGGCGCCCATCGCACCGCAGAACACCCAGAACAGTGCCTGCGCGGCAGAGGTGGACAGCTTGTTCACCCCCAGCGACAGCACCAGAACGAACGCCAGCGGTGCGAACATCGCGATCATCGCCAGCGCGGTGGCGTGATGCTGGAAGCCAAACGGCGTCTGCACCAGCGGATAGAATGCGTTGATCAGGCTGGTGTTGGCGATCGCATAGGCGACCGCGCCGGTCACCAGCAGGCCGGATGACATCCAGTTATAGACCCGTAGCATGTAAGCCCGTAGCCCGGCGTCAAAGACAGCCGTGGTAGCGGCGGATGCCTGTGGATAGGCCCCGAATTGCGGACTGAAAGCCATGGTTACGAATTCCTTTCGAGCGTTAGCCCGTGGTGGTTATAGCCGATTATCCTTCCCTGCCATAGTGCGGGAAAAAACAACCCGGTCGGTTCAAACAGGGACCGTCAGCGGGGCCGGACGAGACCGATCATATGCGCTACTCATTCCTCAGAAGTGGCGCCGGCCTGGCCCGCAGAGCCGATGCTGTCCCAGCGTAACCGAACAGCAGCATAAGTGCGAGTGCTCCGGCAAGAGTATAAATGAGGGTCAGGGGCAGGAAAATCCAGTCGGTGTGCATAATGTAATGCGCCACGCCGTAGCTGGCGGCCGATCCGACGATGGCGGCCATCACCCCGGCGACCAGACCCAGCAAGCCGAATTCAGTCAGCCATGCCGTTCGGATCTGCGCGCGCGTGGCGCCGAGCGTTCTCAGGATCACGGCCTCCCGGACCCGCCGGCGCTGGCCCGCCGCGACCGCGCCGACCAGCACGAATGTACCGGCCAGGAGCGTCAGGGCGCCGGTCGCCGTCAGGGCGGCGGCAACCTGATTCAACAGGCTGGCGATCGCCGACAGCACATCCCGAACCCGGATGCCGGTGACATTCGGCAATGCATCGGTCACCGCGCGCAGCAAAGCCCCCTCCCCCGCTATCCCTTGCCCACCATCCGCCAACCGGACCGTTGCGATATGGGTATGCGGCGCTTGCGCCAGCAGCCCGGGGCTGGCCACCATAAAGAAATTGATCGACAGCGATTGCCAGGCGATGTTTCGAAAATTGGCGATCTTCAGGTCGATATCGCGGCCGAGGACGTTCACCCGGATGATGTCGCCGATACCGACGTTCCAGCCTTTGGCCAGGTTGGCGTCGAACGAAACCAGCGGTGGTCCCTGGTAATCGGCCGCCCACCACTGGCCGGCGACAAGATGCGTGCCGTCGGGCGGCGTCGCGGCATAGGTCAGACCCCGGTCGCCGCGCAATGCCCAGGCGGTTTCGGGCGTGGTCACAGCCTGGTCAACCGGCACGCCTTTGACCGCGACGATGCGCGCCCTCAGGGACGGTACCTGATGCAGTGACTCCACGTTCGGCTGTGCGCGAACCACCGCTTCGAAGCGGGCAAGCTGGTCGTTTTGGATATCGATGAAGAAAAAACTGGGTGCGTTCCGGGGAAGCTGCTCCTGAATCTGGCGCTGCATGTTGCCCTGGATGAGCGCGACCGAGGCCAGGGTCGAAAGTCCCAACCCCGCCGAGACCAACAGCAACGGCGTGGCGGTGCCGGGGCGGTGCAAATTCCCGACGCCGAGGCGGATCGACGGAAACCGCGAGGGCGGCACCCACCGGGCAAGGCGCATCACAGCCGAACCGCCGGCCCGGAACAGCGCCAGCGTCAGCCCGGCGCCGACGCAGAAATACAACGCGAACGCGCGGTCCGTCGCCGTCACCACGGTCAGGCCGATCAAGGCCAGCGCCAGGGTCGCGTTCACCGCCATCAGGCGGGCGGACGGGCGCGTCGCGTCCGGCATCAGCCCGTCGCGGAACAGCGCGCCGCCGGGAATGCGTCCCGCTCGGCCCAACGGCCACAAGGCAAAACAAAGCGCGATCAGCAACCCGTACGCCGCCGCCAACAGCAGCGGTCCCGGATAGAGCCCGAGCACCGGCGGCACCGGCAGGATTGGGGCGAGAAACCGGGCGCCAATCAGCGGCACGATGGCGCCCGCCGCCACTCCCAGGGCAATGCCGCCAGCCGACAGCGTCAAAACCTGGATCAGGCAAACCGCGAACACCAACCGTGCCGACGCACCCAGGCACCGCAAAATGGCGATCGTCCGCGCCCGAGCCTCAAGCCACGCCCGGACTCCATTGGCGACGCCGATGCCGCCGACCAATAGCGAGGTCAGACCGACCAGCGTGAGGAATGTCGCGGTCTGGTCGATGAAGCGGCTGACCCCCGGGGCGGCGTCGGACGGATCGCGGATGCGCCAGCCCTGGTTGGGAAAGTCCGCGCGAACCTCGGTGATCAGGCGCGCAGGGTCCGGGGTGGTCACCCGGATCGCATAGCGGACCATGGCACCGGGGGACATCAAACCGGTCGATGGCAGCGCATCGGCCGAAACCAGCACACGCGGCCCTAAAATGGAGGCAGTGGCGACGCGATCCGGTTCATGCGTCAACGTGCCCGACACGCGGAAGGTTGCTGTACCAAGCCGGACCGTGTCGCCCGAATGCAGGCCGAGGCGGTCGAGTACGAGCTGTTCGGCCAGCAACCCGAACTGTCCGTCGTGCGGGCGCAAGGCGTCGGCGATCGCGCGGGATGGTTCGACCGTGGGTTCGCCCACAAGCGGCCATTGCGAATCCACCGCTTTCAGTTCGACCAATTGCCGCTCGCCTGATCGGGCGCCTGATGGGGCAATGAGCATCGAACGCATCTGGACCACATCGGACAGCGTGGCGCCCCTTGCACGCAGCCATTCGCGCAGTTGGTCCGGCAAAGGCTGGGCGCCGCCATCGATTTCCAGGTCGCCGCCCAACAGCGCCCGTCCATCGGCGGCAAGCCCGGCATCCACGGCCGATCGCAGCGTGCCGACGGCGGCGATGACTCCGACGCCTAGCGCGAGGCAGAGCATAACGATCCACAGACCGCGGACGCCGCCGCGCAGTTCACGACGGGCGAGGGTCAGCGCGAGGATCATCGTGCCGTGTCGCCGTGATGGCCGAACCTGCCGCTATCGCAGTCGTTCGTTGTTCGGGTGTAATGCCGGGCGCGTTCGAATCGGGGGTGTCGTTCGTCGGCACGTCGGCGGATTTTTACCACGGAGGACGTGGAGAACCACGGAGGTTCACTGAGGAGGACGATATAGCGGTCTGTGCGCAGCGCGTTCAGGCGCGACGGCCAATCGAGAAGCGGCCGAACAGGATCGTCAGGCGTCGCCTTAAGACGATGGGCAGGACGCGTGCAGTCAACAATCGGGCACAATGCGACCAATACCGCATTGCCTCTCCATGCATCTTCATGGTTCTCCGCGCCCCGGGTGGCAAAACCTTGCTGCCCTGCTTGCGGTCCCGGGCGAACCACACGATCGAAGACCCCGGCCGGTGAGGTTCGCGACAAAATGGAGCGCATCAAACCCCCAAAACCCGGTCCACGCGCCCATCCGACACATGCACCTGCCGGTCGCAGCGGGCCGCCAAATCCCGGTCGTGGGTGATCAGCAGCAGCGTGGTGCCCATCCGCTGACGCAGCGCGAACAGCAGGTCGATCACCGCTTCCCCGGTCGCATGATCCAGGTTTCCCGTCGGCTCATCCGCCAGCAGCAGCGCGGGTTCCGGCGCGAACGCCCGGGCCAGCGCGACCCGCTGCTGTTCCCCCCCGGAAAGCTGCCCTGGCAGATGGGTCAGCCGGTGGCCCAGGCCGACCGACCCCAGCGCGGCGCGGGCGCGGGCATCGGCATTGCGGACGCCCGCCAGTTCCAGCGGAATCGCCACGTTCTCCAACGCGGTCATCGTCGGAATCAGATGGAACGACTGGAAGACGATACCGACCTGTTCACGCCGCAGTTTCGCCAGCGCATCCTCATTCAGCCGGGTGATTTCTTGTCCATCCAGCTCAACGCTGCCCGAGGTCGCGCGTTCCAGCCCTGCCAGCACCATCAGAAGGCTGGTCTTGCCCGATCCGGATGGGCCGACCAAACCGACCGCCTCCCCCTTGTCCAGGTCCAGATCGACCCCACGCAATATGTTGACCGGTCCGGCTGCGGACGGCACGGTCAGGTGCAGGTTCCTGATCCGCACGAGCGGCACGATCGACTGAGCTGAGAGCGGAGAGCGCGATATGGCATCCATCGAACCTGTATATTGTGGCGCGGCATGGTCGCGGAAGGGCCGGCACGTCATTGCAATGATGTTAACCATTTCGACACCGGCGTCGGCCGGCACGCCCAGGCTTCTCGTGCTGGGCGATTCCCTGACGGCCGGATACGGCCTGGCGCACGATGACGGGTTCGAGGTCCAGTTGCAGCGTGCCCTGGCCGCGCATGGGCACACTGTCAGCATCATCGACGGCGCCGTGTCCGCCGACACCAGTGCCGGCGGACGCGCCCGCCTGGAGTGGACACTGGCAGAAGGAGCGGATGCCGCGATCGTCGAACTGGGCGCCAATGACGGCCTGCGCGGCCTGGAACCGAACGACATGGAGGCAAACCTGACCGCCATCCTGGACGCGCTGGCGGCACGACATATCCCGGTTTTGCTCACCGGCATGTATGCCCCGCCGAACCTGGGGCCGGATTACCAGATCGCCTTCCGCGCCGTGTTCGATCGTCTGGGTAAGCGCCAGGGGGTGCTGTACGACCCGTTCTTTCTGGAGGGTGTGGCGATGCACCCCGATCTGATCCAGCCGGATCATCTGCATCCAAATGCCGAGGGGGTGAAGCGCGAGGTTGCGCGACTCCTGCCGCTGGTGGAACAATTGCTGGCCAGGATCCCTCCCGCATGAGGTGACAGCATGAGGCTATTTGTCGCCCTCGATCTGCCATGGTTGCTGCGGGACCGGCTGTCGGCACTGGCCGCCGTCGGCATCCCCGGAGCGCGCTGGTTGCCGCCGGAAAACTACCACCTGACGCTGCGGTTCATCGGTGAAACCCCCGGAGATCGGGCGGATGACATCGATACGGCCCTGTCCGGACTGCGGGCGCGGGGGTTTTCGCTGACCCTGGCCGGCGTCGGCACGTTCGCCAAAGCGGGGCGCGGCACGGATTTTTGGGTGGGGGTGGAGCGGAACCCCCAACTCGACCACCTGCAAAACAAGATCGAGACGGCGCTACAGCGCTGCGGCTTGCCACCCGAACGCCGCCGCTTCCAGCCGCATGTCACCCTGGCGCGGTTGGACAATGTGCCGGAGGGCAAACTGGTGTCGTTCGTGCAGACCCACAACCTGTTTCGCGCGGCGCCGGTGGCGGTGGCGCACTTCACGCTGTTCAGCTCGCAGTTGGGGAACGAGGCTTCGGTCTATACGCCGGAGGTCGAGTACGGGTTGGGGTAGTGGGCGCCACGGCGTGCATTTGACCATTGATGTTGGCGCGCGGGTCGCCTCCATCTGTTCTTCCGGTTCGACACCGGCTCGAAGATCATTGTTTACGCCGGGCTGAACGAAGAGAACACGCTGCGGAAGGCGGGTGCATCCACCGATCCCTACACCGTATTTCGCGGCATGTTGATCGACGGAAACCCACCGCACGATTGGAGCAAACTTCTCGACGCGTGTCGATTTGGCCCTGACATCCCGGGGCGAGAGGAATTGGGCGGCCTTCCTGGCGGGATCGGGCCTCTGCCGGAACCGGCACAGGTGACAAGACCGGCTGCTGCAACGAGGCGGAAGCGGTGACGCCAGGCGCGGCACAAAAAGTGCCCGCCGATGGGCGGACGCTTGATCAGTTCGGTTCGCGGCGGCCCTAGGCCTTGAAGAAAGCCAGCAGGTCTTTGTTGATGATGTCGGCGTGGGTCGTCGCCATCCCATGCGGCAGGCCCTTGTAAACCTTGAGTTCGCCCTTCCTCAGCAGCTTGACCGACAGCAGGGCTGAATCCGCGATCGGCACGATTTGGTCGTCGTCGCCGTGCATGACCAGAATCGGCACGTCGATCGCCTTCAGATCCATGGTGAAGTCGGTTTCGGAAGTGGACGGCTTTATAAGGTGATGCGCCAGGTAGCCTGGAAAATCCGACCGGGTCGCGGACGGTACTCGTCGCAGGAAAGCTTCCAAAACACGGTCGCGAAAATCGCCTTCGCGGCGCTTCCTCATAACAAAGGTAGGATAACCTGAATACCCGGCGGCTCGGAGCGCCTCGTCCGACCGCCCGAGGTTAAGCGCAGCGAATTCCTCACTCCGGAGGTAATCGAAAACAGCCTCAGCGCCAACCTTCGTCAGTCGCCCCACGGCCCACCTTACGCGGTCAGGCACTGTTAGCGGAGCCTGCCATACCAGCAGAAAGTCCTTCGGTGCGGACGGGTGTTCTATCCAGTGCCCCACTGTTAAGCCGTCCGATCTCCCCCGCCCGCGCCCAATGCCGCCTGCGCCGCCGCCAGCCGAGCGACCGGAACACGGAATGGGCTGCACGACACATAATCCAGCCCGACCTGCTCACAGAAGGTGATCGACGCCGGGTCGCCGCCGTGTTCACCGCAAATCCCCAGCTTCAACCCCGGCTTGGTGGCGCGACCCTTGACCGCCGCTATGCGGACCATTTCACCCACACCCTCGATGTCGATCGACACGAACGGGTCCTTCGGCAGAATCCCCGCTTCCACATACGCCGGCAGGAACTTTCCTGCGTCGTCGCGGGACAGGCCGAACACCGTCTGAGTCAAATCGTTGGTGCCGAAACTGAAGAAGTCCGCGGCCTCGGCGATTTTGTCGGCCAGCATGGCGGCGCGCGGCAATTCGATCATCGTCCCTACGCTGTATTCGATCGTGGTGCCGGTTTCCGCGAACACCAGGGCGGCGATCTTCTCCACCTGGGCGCGGGTGATATCCAGTTCCTTCTTCATGCCGACCAGAGGAATCATGATCTCCGGCACCGGCGCCTTGCCGGTTTCCTTCGCCACCGCGATCGCGCCTTCGAAGATCGCGCGGGCCTGCATCTCGTAGATCTCGGGGTAGGCGATGCCCAGCCGGCAACCGCGATGACCCAGCATCGGGTTGGCTTCCTTGAGTTCCTCTGCGCGCTGGCGGATGGCAGCGATATCGGTGCCCAGACTGTCCGCTACCTCCTGCATCTCCTGGTCCGCATGCGGCAGGAACTCGTGCAACGGCGGGTCGAGCAGGCGGATCGTCACCGGCAATCCCGCCATGATGGTGAACAATTGCCGAAAATCCTCCCGCTGAAACGGCAGCAACCTGGCCAGCGCGGTGCGGCGGCCGGCTTCGGTGTTGGAGATGATCATTTGCCGGACTGCCAGAATGCGTTCCGGGTTGAAGAACATGTGTTCGGTACGGCACAGGCCGATGCCCTCGGCGCCGAACTTACGGGCGGTTTCGGCGTCCATCGGGGTTTCCGCATTGGCGCGCACGCCCATGCGGCGGTGCTTGTCGGCCCATTCCATCAGCGTGCCGAAATCGCCGGACATGACGGGTTCGATCATCGCGACAGAACCGACAAACACTTCGCCGGTCGCGCCATCCAGGGTGATGACCTCGCCGGCGCGGATCTGTTTGCCGCCGGCACCCAGGACCTGATTGTTGTAATCGACGCTGATGCCGCCGGCACCGGCGACGCAGGGCCGGCCCATGCCACGCGCAACCACGGCCGCGTGGCTGGTCATGCCGCCGCGCGTGGTCAGGATGCCGCGGGCGGCATGCATGCCGTGAATGTCCTCGGGGCTGGTTTCGATGCGGACCAGGATGACCGCCTCACCTTTCGCGGCGCGTGACTCCGCCTCGTCGGCACTGAACACGACGGTTCCGCAGGCCGCACCGGGACTGGCCGGCAGACCCTTGCCCAGCAGAGTCCTGGGCGCCTTCGGGTCCAGCATCGGATGCAAAAGCTGATCCAGCGACGACGGATTGACCCGCATCACCGCCTCGGACTCATCGATCAGGCCTTCGCGGGCCATGTCCACCGCCATGCGCAACGCCGCCGCCGCGGTCCGCTTGCCGTTGCGGGTTTGCAGCATGTACAGCTTGTTCTGCTGCACGGTGAACTCGATATCCTGCATATCCTTGTAGTGCTTCTCCAGGGTCGAGCGCACCGCCATCAACTCGGCATAAGCGGCCGGCATCGCCTGCTCGAGCGAGATTTCCCCCGGCTTGGCGACCGACGCGGACAGCGGTTGCGGCGTGCGGATGCCGGCGACGACGTCCTCACCCTGCGCGTTCACCAAATACTCGCCGTAGAACATGTTCTCGCCGGTCGAGGGATCGCGGGTGAAGCAGACGCCGGTGGCGCAGTCGTTGCCCATGTTGCCGAACACCATGGCCTGCACGTTGACCGCGGTGCCCCAGCCGGCCGGGATGTCGTGCAGCCGGCGATAGGTGATCGCGCGGGGGTTCATCCAGGAGCCGAACACGGCGCCAACCGCGCCCCAGAGCTGCTCTTGCGGATCTTGCGGAAAGGGCTTTCCGGTTTCCTGCTGGACCAGATCCTTGTAGCCCTCCACCACTTCGCGCCAATGCTGCGCGGTCAGCGCGGTGTCCTCGATCACGTCGGCTTCGACCTTGGCGTGTTCGATGATCTCCTCGAACCGGTGGTGATCGACGCCCAGCACAACCGAGCCATACATTTGTATGAAGCGGCGGTAGGAATCGAACGCAAAGCGGGGATCTTTGGAGACCTTGGCCAGCCCCTCGACCGTCACGTCGTTCAGCCCGAGGTTGAGGACGGTGTCCATCATCCCCGGCATCGACACGCGCGCGCCGGAGCGGACGGAGACCAGCAGGGGATGCGTGTTGTCGCCGAAATTCAGGCCAACGGCTTGCTCGATCGCCGTCAGGGCGGCATCGACCTGGCCTTTCAGCTCATCGGGGTATTTGTTGCCGTTGTCGTAGAAGGCGGTGCAAACGTCGGCGGTGATGGTGAAGCCCGGCGGGACCGGCAAACCGATCGACGACATCTCCGCCAGATTCGCCCCCTTCCCCCCCAGCAAATCGCGCATGCCCGCTCGGCCTTCGTTATGGCCGGCGCCGAAGCTGTAAACCCACTTGGTCATGACGGTCATCATTCAGCCTTCGATACGGGAGAAATCGGCAATCTGATCCATGATAGATCGGACTTGGTTGAGCAAACGCAAACGATTGCGGCGTAAATCGGGTTCCGGCGCGTTCACGGTGACTTTTTCGAAAAATTCGTCCAATGGTGCGCGCAGCCGCGCCATCGTAGTCATGGCCTGACCATAGGCTTCCTCATCGAGCAGGCGCGCTACTACACCGCACGCGGTAAGCGCTTGATCCAGATCAACTTCGGCGGTTTCCCGGAACAGATCCGATAAGGGGGCGTCGTTGAACGGCCCATCCTTGCGCTCCTCGATCCGCAGGATGTTCGCGGCGCGCCGGTAGGCGGTCAGCAGGTTCGCGCCGTCCGGGGTCTGGAGTAGGTTGGCCACCGCGTCGGTGCGAGCCAGCAGGGCGACGAGGTCGTCGTCTTGATCCAGGTTGATGCCTTTGGCACCGAAAACGGCATTCAATACGTCGTAACGGGCGCCGTCGGTGCGCAGTTGGAAGACCAGCCGCTCGACAATGAACCCGAACACCGCCTGAACGACTTCGACATCCGCGATGGCAGCAGCCAGCAGGCGGCGCAAGTGCAGGCGCAATCCATTTTCGCGGATGATGCGAATGACGCCCAACGCCGCGCGACGAAGCGCGTACGGGTCGCCGGAGCCAGTCGGCTTCTCGCCGATTCCGAAGAATCCAGTGAGTTGATCCAGCTTGTCGGCCAGGGCAACGGCTATGGACACCGGGGCAGACGGCACCGACTCTGTCGGGCCACGGGGTGCGTAGTGGTCTCGGATGGCATCCGCGACTTCCCTGTCTTCGCGATCGTACCGGGCGTAATAGCTGCCCATAACGCCTTGCAGTTCGGGAAATTCGCCGACCATCCCAGTGACCAGGTCGGCTTTGGCGAGTTCCGCGGCACGGCGGGCCTGAACGGGGTCGGCGCCTATCTCCTGCCCAATGTTAGAGGCCAATGGAATAAGGCGGCGAACCCGATCGCCCTGGGTCCCCAGTTTGGCCTGGAACGTAACCTTATCCAGTGCCGCCACCCTGCTTTCCAGCCGGCTCTTCCGGTCCAAATCCCAGAAATGCCGCGCGTCGGAGAATCGCGCCCTCAACACACGCTCATTGCCCGCGACAATGGCAACGCCATTATCATCGGCCTCGATATTCGCGACAAACGCGAACCAGGGCGCCGCCGCCCCATCCGCCGTACGCAGCGCAAAATACCGTTGGTTGACCCGCATGGAGACCTGCATGACCTCCGGCGGCAAGTCCATGTGCTCATCGGCGATGCGGCCGAGATGCGGCACTGGCCATTCGACCAGTCCGGAAACCTCGTCCAGCAGGCCGGGGTCATCGACGACGGTCAGGTGTTTTTCAGCGGCGAGGCCGGCAATGCGGTCGGCGATGATGCGTTTGCGGTCGGCGGCATCGACCAGTACCTGCCGAGCGGCCAGATTGGCCTGCCAGTCGGCGGCGCTGGTCACGGCGAAGGCACCGGGTGCGTGGAAGCGGTGGCCCTCGGTCAGGTTGCCGCTGGCCAAGCCGTGGCCGTCGTCGGCTCCGTCGCGCAGGTCGAATGGAACGACCACACCGTCTAGCAAGCAGGTTATCCGACGCAACGGGCGAACCCACACGAACGTGCTGCTGCCGCCCCAACGCATGGACTTCGGCCACGGGAAGCGCCGCAACAGACCGGGCATCGTGCTGGCAATCACTTCGGCGGCAGGAGTCGATTTGGTTACCCGGTCGAGCCACCAATAGCCATTTTCTTTCCTGACATCATCGCGATTGCTGGTGCCGTGCTTTTTCAAGAAGCCATTTATTGCCGCCTCTGGCGCCCCCTCCCTTGGACCGCGTTCCGATCGCATGGCAGCTGCTACTTCCGGCTGAACCGATGCAAAAATTGCAATACGACGGGGGCCATACCGGGTCTCGACAAAGTTCGGCGTGATCGGATGCAGACTATCGTATAGCAGTCGTTCAAGTTCAGTCGCCGCGCCGCGTTGCATGCGGGCGGGGATTTCCTCGCTGAACAGTTCCAGGAAAAATTCGGGCATGTTCAGTCTTTCAGTGCCGGCTCGACGTCGGTTTGGGCGAAATCGTTGCCCTTGAACAGGAGGGGTTCGCGGGTTTCCTTCGCCAGCGCGTAGGCGAAGCAATCGCCATAGTTCAGCCGAGCGGGGTGAACGCCGCGCCCAAATGTGCTCCAGGCGCGCCGCGCGATGGTTGCTTGCGAGACCGACACGGGCATCAGTTCGATCCGCGCGTTCCGCATGAAGTCCTCTAGCCAGTTCACGGCAAGGGCGTTGCCTCGGCGGTCCACGACCATGCTCGCCTCAAGCCAGTTCGATACGGACATCCGGCGCGGTTCGGCATCCAGCACAGCCCGGAGATAACGCCGTCCGTCAGACTCCTGCAAGAGGATCGCCAGCACCGCCGAAGAGTCGATTATCACCGTGGCAGACCCGTCTCATCGTCATAGAGCCAACCATGATCGGAGGTCACATCATCCGGCATGTTGGCCTTTATCTGGCCCGCGATCGACCATAGTTTCTCCTCGAGTGCGGCTTTGTCGCGCAGCCGTTGCTCGCGATCGAGCTCCATCCGAAGCGCTTTGGTGACCACCGCTGTCAGGCTCTCACCTGTCAGTTCAGACAGGCGGGAGGCCAACCGGTACGCGTCCTCACTTTTGATGTTCAGTTGCGTGCCCATACCCACCTCGTGGTAGATCGTAGGACTAATATGGTAGAACGAGCGGCGCGGCGCCACACATCATGTGACGTGCCGAATGCGATCATGGTGCGGACGCCATGACGCGACGGTACGGGTCGCCGATCATATTCGATCGGGTCACGCCGGCTCCCTCGCCACCCATGCCTCGCAACACCCCTTGGCCAACACCCGCACCCGCCCGATATAACTGGCCCGCTCGGTCACGCTGATCACCCCACGGGCGTCCAGCAGATTGAACAGATGGCTGGCCTTGATGCACTGATCGTAAGCCGGTAACGCCAGCTCGCGCCCCAGCAGGGCGGCGCACTCCGCTTCGGCATCCGCAAAGTGCCGAGACAGCATCGCGGTGTCGGCGAATTCGAAATTATGCGCGCTGTATTCCCGTTCGGCACGCAGGAACACGTCACCGTACGTCACCCCTGCCCCATTGAAGTCCAGGTCGAACACGTTGTCCTTGTCCTGGACGTACATCGCCAGACGCTCCAACCCGTAGGTCATCTCGAAACTCGGAAACGTCACCGGAATGCCGCCGACCTGTTGGAAATAGGTGAACTGGCCGACCTCCATACCGTCGCACCAGACCTCCCACCCCAGGCCCCAGGCGCCCAGGGTCGGGCTTTCCCAGTCATCCTCGACAAAGCGGAAATCGTGGCGCAGCGGATCGAGCCCGATCTCCCGGTACGACGCCAGCAGCAATGCCTGCGCGTCCGCCGGACTCGGCTTCATGATCACCTGATATTGGTAATAGTGCTGCAAGCGGTTGGGATTTTCGCCGTAGCGGCCATCGGTGGGACGCCGGCTGGGCTGCACATAGGCGGCCCGCCACGGCTTCGGCCCCAAGGCGCGCAACGTGGTCGCCGGATGGAACGTACCGGCGCCCATCTCGATATCGTATGGTTGCAAGATAACGCAGCCCTGCCGCGCCCAGAAGCCCTGAAGCCGCAGAATAAGGTCCTGAAAGCTCGGCACGGTCGCGGTCATCTTGGTCCTGGTGGCCTGTCGGTTGCCGTTCCGAACACCGGGGACAGCGGGGC
>JAYUEJ010000494.1:0-4756 GCA_043739265.1 Rhodopila sp.
TTCCTGGTCAACATCGGCCACGGCGATCCGTCCGGCGTGTTCGATCGATCCCCGCGCCTGCCGTTTGACGAGGCGTGCCTGCTGGCCTGATGCCACAAGCTTGCCCGGATTCAACAGTGGGGTAGCGTCCACCCGCCATGCGCATACTCGCCCTCGATTCCGCAGCGGCACGCTGTTCGGCGACCATCGTCGCCGGCGATATCGTCGTTGCCGCCTATCAACAGGACCTGGACCGAGGCCACGCGTCAGTCCTGCCCGTCATGGCGCAGGACTGCCTGCGCGACGCCTTCCTGCGTGCCGCCGACCTTGACCTGATTGCGGTGACCGTCGGCCCCGGCAGTTTCACCGGCATCCGCGGCGGCGTCGCCCTCGCCCTGGGCATCGGGGTCGCCGCCAACCGCCCGGTCGTCGCCGTTACCCTGGGCGAGGCGCTCGCCGACTCGCTCCCCCAGCTTGGTCATCGCACCCTGTGGTGCGCCACCAACAGCCGGCGCGGCCGGATTTTCCTGGAAATCGGCGACACCGTGCTGTCCCTGGCGCTGACCGAACTTCCCCCAACGCGCGGCCCGGTCGCCGTCGCCGGCAATGCCGCTCCCGATGTCGCCAGCCGGCTCGCCGCCCGGGGTGACAACGTCATGCTGACCGACGCCAGGCTGCCAACCGGGCGGCATATCGCCGCGGTCGCACAGCGGCGGTTCCGCGGCGAGATTCGTCCGCTGGCCGCCGAACCGCTGTATGTCGATCCGCCGCAAGCGAAGCTGCCAGGCGGCAAAATCCCGCCCGAGATCTGAACCCGGTGCTGTATCGCGCCACATCGGCCGACATTGACGTAATGGCCGCCATCCACGCCGCCGCGTTCCCCCCCAAGGATGCCTGGAGCCGCGAAGTGTTCGGACTGGAACTCGATTTCCCCGGCGTGTTCGGCGTGCTGCACCGGTCGGGCGGCATGATCCTGATGCGGGTCGCGGCAGACGAGGCTGAAATCCTCACCATCGCCGTCACGCCCGAGATACGCCGGGATGGCATCGCCGCGTCACTGCTGTCCGACGCCATGATCCGAGCCGCCGCGATGGGCGCGCGGGCAATTTTTCTGGAGGTCTCGGTCGCGAACACTGCCGCGCTGGCGCTGTATTCAAGGGCAGGCTTCATCCAGGTCGGTCAGCGGCCGCGCTATTATTCCGACGGCACCGATGCGCTTGTGATGCGATTCAATCCGCCGTGGCCAGACTGACCACGATTGCCCTGAAGCGCTGCGATCGCCCCGCTGGCGTCTCCCCATCCGGCGCGCTAACGTTGCCTTACGCGTCCAGCGATCCAACGAACCAGGGGGAATCCCGTCCATGGCCGAAGCCTATATCTGCGACTTCACCCGCTCCCCGATCGGCCGCTATGCCGGCGCTTTGCGCGACGTTCGCACCGACGATCTCGCCGCCCATCCAATCCGGGCGCTGGCCGCACGCAACGCCGGCATTGACTGGGACGCGCTGGACGACAGCATCTTCGGTTGCGCCAACCAGGCCGGCGAGGACAACCGCAACGTCGCTCGCATGGCCGTCTTGCTGGCCGGCCTGCCAGTTTCGGTCCCCGGTTCCACTATCAACCGCCTGTGCGGCTCCGGCCTCGACGCCGTCGGGTCCGCCGCACGCGCCATCCGCTCGGGCGATGCCCACCTGATGCTGGCCGGCGGTGTGGAGAGCATGAGCCGAGCACCGTTCGTGATGGGCAAGGCGACCGAGGCGTTTTCGCGTTCGGCCGAGATGTATGACACCACCATTGGCTGGCGCTTCGTCAACAAGCTGATGCAAAAAGCTTACGGGACGGACTCGATGCCGGAGACCGGCGAGAACGTGGCGGAGGAATTCCAGATTTCCCGCGCCGATCAGGACAAGTTCGCCTATGCCAGCCAGCAGCGGGCTAAAAAAGCGCAGGACAGCGGGTTTTTCGCCAGGGAGATCACCCCGGTCACCATCAAGGGGCGCAAGGGCGACACGGTGGTCGAGCATGACGAGCACTTGCGTCCCGACACCACGATGGAAATGCTGTCGAAACTGAAGACTCCGTTCCGCGATCCCGGCACGGTGACCGCCGGCAATGCGTCCGGCGTCAACGACGGGTCCGCCGCGCTGATCCTGGCGTCCGAGGAAGGGGCCAGGCGCCATGGCCTGACGCCGCGTGCGCGTGTCGTCGCCATGGCAACCGCCGGAGTGGCGCCGCGGATCATGGGCATCGGTCCCGCCCCGGCGGTGCAGCGGCTGCTGGCCAAGACCGGACTGTCGATCGGCGACATCGACATTATCGAACTGAACGAGGCCTTCGCCAGCCAGGGCATCGCGGTGCTGCGCCAGCTTGGGGTTTCGGAATCCTCCGATCATGTGAACCCGCATGGCGGCGCCATCGCCCTGGGTCACCCGTTGGGCATGTCGGGCGCGCGTCTGGCGATGACGGCGGTCAACGCGATGGAAACGCTGGGCCAGAAGCGCGCCATCGCCACCATGTGCATCGGCGTCGGCCAGGGCATCGCCGTCCTGATCGAACGCGTCTGATACATAAGCGAGATGCTCCTCAGCCTGGGTTTGATTCTGCTGTGTCAACTGGTCGGCGAGGCGATCGCCCGCGGCACCGGCGTCGCGGTGCCAGGGCCGGTCATCGGTCTGGTGCTGTGCGTGCTGCTGCTGTTGGCACGCGATCGGATCGGGCGGCGGGCGCCCGCCGAACTGCGTGACGGCACCTTCGAGCAGACCGGGAACGGCATCCTGTCGCACCTGTCTTTACTGTTCATCCCGGCCGGCGTCGGGGTCGTGCAGCGGTTGGATGTGCTGGCCGGCAACGCGCTGGTCATCGTCGTGGCGCTGGTGGTTTCCACCGTCCTGAGCCTGGCTGTCACCGCCCGGGTTTTCAGCTTCGTCGCACGCCGCACGTCATGATTTCCCGGGCGCTCCGCACTTTGTTGAGTTTTATGGCGCTCCGCACCTTGTTGAATTTTATGGCGCTCCGCACCTGATGATTTTCCGGGCGCTCCGCACCCGATGAACGACAATGCATTCGCGCTGTGGGTGTATCTCGCGCGGACGCCGTTGCTGTGGCTGACCACGACGATCTTGATCTATTGCCTGTGCGACCGCGTGTCGGCTGCCCTGAAGCGTACCCCGCTGGCCAACCCGGTGCTTATGTCGATGTGCCTGGTCGGCGTCCTGGTGCGCGCCACTGGAACTCCCTACGCCACCTATTTCGATGGCGCTCAGTTCATCCATTTCCTGCTCGGTCCCGCGACAGTCGCACTGGGGATACCGCTTTATCAGCACCGGCGATTGGTCCTGCGATCGATGCTGCCCATGGCGTGCGCACTGGTGGCGGGTTCGGTAACGGCCCTTGTTTCAGCGGTCGTGATCGCGCGTCTTCTCGGCGCTTCGCCGATGATCGTGGTCTCGATCGCGCCCAAATCGGTGACCGCCGCGGTGGCGATGGGCATTTCGGCACGACTGGGCGGCGACGCGGCATTGACGGCGGTGCTGGTGATCCTGACCGGCATCCTGGGCGCGATCATTGTCACTCCCCTGATGAACCTGTTGCGGATAACCGACAAGCGAGCCCGAGGCTTCGCCGCCGGTCTGGCCGCGCATGGGATCGGAACGGCGCGGGCGTTCCAGGCCGATCCGCTCGCCGGGACGTTCGCCGGCATCGCGATGGGACTTAATGCACTGCTGACAGCCGTGATCCTGCCGTTTCTGCTGTAATGCCAATCGGGCGAATTTGATTACTGTTTGGTCGATTCCGCCAATTAGAATGTTTTCACCCTGACTGGAAACGCTGAATAAGCCGAGTGCCATGGCCCAGCCTTGCCTTAGGGAGGTGACGAGGCAAAATTGTCCTTGATGCCAACTGGCATTTCATCGCTGTTGTCCGGTGCCGCCCGCGGCTTATCGTTCAACGCAGAGTTCGCTGAGAACGCAGTGAGTAGTAGCCGGAGTCTGCCGCCAAAATCACTGAAACCATGCGGGCTCGGCACCCAATACACCGTTGTGTCGGCCGAGACGATACATCCGCCGGCCTTTTCCGCAACGTGCATTGGAATTTTTCTCTGCTACCTCTGCGCCTCTGCGGCCTCTGCGTTGAAAGGATCAGCCAAAGCACCCACCCGACCTGGCCCATAAGCGCAGTGTCAGGTTGACTGGAAATAAAAATCGTGACGACAGAAGTTGGCCCGTTTCTCCGCTATCGCGAAACCCGTTCCCGGGCCGTCAAAGCATCGAAACCTCCGATTTTCTGTTACCGGCGTCCTGGAAATCACAGATGGCGCCCGTTTCGGAAGACCCCCCGATTCCAGTCAGGGTGAAAATGCTCTGGACAAGAACCAGGGAGATCTTCAGTCAATGCGCTTGATTTGGGGCAATCTGCACAATCGCCGTATTGTTGTCCGGCGTCTTGCCATTCTTCTGTAGAGTGGGTGTCAGGCCAGGAATTTTTTGCACGGAGACAGCGCGAGGGCCGCGAAGGGCCACTGAGAAACCGCTGCCTCCAACGCAGTTCCGCCACCGGCGGCGCCATAAAATGCTTCCGGCAGTCCCGGATCGCTACTCCAATCCACCGCTGGGCCAATCCAAAATCGCGGTTCGTCAGGTCCCGAGCATCCAGCACATCGACTCTCAGTGGTCCTCCGGCTGCCTCCGTGATGACACTGCGGCAAGAATGAACGACTGCGTCATTTGCACGCTCCCCGTGCCCGCGACACCACACGTTTTACCCCGTCGCCGGGCGG
>JAYUEJ010000495.1:0-1523 GCA_043739265.1 Rhodopila sp.
CATCCAGACCGGCAACGAAATCGTAGTGCCAGTAGGCGCGGCGATACTCGCCGTCGGTGGCAGCGCGCAGGCCGATCGCTTCCTGTTTGGCAATGGCGGCGGTGATGCATTCATCCTCAATGGCCGTCAGGGCGTCGTGCGGCAGGGTGCCGGCTTTCCATTTCGCACGGGCGTCCTGCAGCACTTTGGGGCGCAACAGGCTGCCGACGTGGTCGGCGCGGAACGGCGGCGTGGTGCGGGGCGTCGTCATGGCGGGGTCTCCGGTAAAAATTCAGACGGTTCGGGTCCAGGCGCGCACGGCGCGAACCACGGCATCGGGTTGTTCGGGGATCAGGGCGTGGCTGGCGTCCTGGATGACGACGACGGTGACGCGGCCGGCGCCGAGGTCGTCGCTGATGCCGGTCCTTGTCCCGGCCGGGCGCCAGGGGTCGAGCGCGGCCTGGATGTCCAATACCGGCGCCGATCCGGCGGTCCACCATTCCGCCTGCGGCGTCGCGGCACTGGCGGCGCGTTGGCTTTTGGATGCAGCGGGATGCCAGTTTCCCAGCCATTCGGACGGGTCGTGGCCGGGCGCGAAGAACGCCACTTGCAACGCGGCGAGGCGAACCGGATCGGGCAGGGTGGTATCGACGCATGTCGCGAGGTGGTCTCGGAGCGCGGGGTTCGCCGACTTTGCCGCCGCCGCCGCCAGGATGACGCCGCGGACGAGGTGGGGATGATCCGCAGCCACGCAACGGCCGATCCACTGGCCGAACGCGTGTCCCAGGACGAACGCTTGGCCAACCGCGAGGTGTTCGATCACCACGGCTATGTCGTTTGCGTAGTCGTGCAGGGTCAGGCCATCCATTGGGCCGGTGCTGGCGCCCATGCCGCGGGGCTGCGGGCGAACGACAAGGAAGCCTTGGGCCGCGAATTTTTCGGCGATCTCGTCGAAATCCTCGGAATCGCGAGAGGAGGACGGTAGCAGAACCAGGCAGTCGGCTGGGCCGTTGGCTGGTTCATCCAAAATGGTGTCGATCGAGACGTTGTCGTAAGCGATTGAAATTCGCCGGCGCTGGCTCATGCGCCATTCTCCCCTGGTCCGTTTGGCCGCAGCGTAGCGTGAGGCGCGGCGGTACGGAATGGGGCAGCGACCGGACGATTGCATCGCGGTGTTGGCGTTGGCCGGACATCGCCTATGCGGGTGCGGCTTCGACGATCCAGACGGGTGATTGGGTGCGGATGAGTCGCCGCGGGGTGAAGCCGGAGGCGGACAGAAGGATGGCGAACTCGGCCTCGGTGCGTTCTCGGGCGCTGCCGAACATGGCCATCATCTGGGTGTCCACGAGGTAGCCGGTCGGGAGGCCCAGCGCCGGGTCCGGTTCGAGGATCTGATCGCCAATGAGCAGAACCGCATCCGGCCGCATCGCGGTTCGGCAGGCCCGCAGAATGCGCAGGCAGTCGTCGTCGGGCCAATCGTGCAGCACGCGGATCAGCATGTAGATATCGGCGCCGGCCGGAATGGTGTCAAAAAAGCTACCGCC
>JAYUEJ010000496.1:0-4748 GCA_043739265.1 Rhodopila sp.
GGGGCAAAGGCCCCGACAGCATCCCGCGGGGCAAAGGCCCCGACAGCATCAAGCGACGGCAGCCATGTGCCTGACGCCGCGTCGAACACCAGGGCGCCGCGCGACTGGCCGAACAGATGCACAGTGGGTGTCCAGCCGCCGGACATCAGGATCGTATCGCATGGAATGACAGCAGTGCTATTTGCAAGCCTGGCGGAATGAACCCGGTTGCGTCCTGCCGTGCCACCGATCGTCATGCCGGCGTGGACCGGAATGCCCAGGTCGCGCGCCGCCTGGACCGCTTCGCCGCCAGGGGCGGGGCGCCGATCGACGATTCCGGCGATCGTGACGCCGGCGGCATGCAAATCGGTCGCGGCGCGATAGGCGCTGTCGTCGGCGGTCGCGACCACGATGCGCTTGCCAACCTTGACGCCGTATCGGTGCAGATACGTTCGCGCGGCGCCCGCCAGCATGATTCCCGGACGGTCGTTACCGGGAAATACCAAGGGACGCTCGATCGCACCCGTTGCCAGCACAACCCGTTCGGCGCGCACCTGCCACAGGCGTTCACGGGGCTGTTGCGGCGCCGGCTCCGACAGGTGGCCCGTCACCCGCTGCAACAGTCCGATCAGGTTGTCCGGATACCAGCCGAACGCCGTCGTGCGCGGCAGCAGCGTCACCGAACCGCCCAGCGTGCCGATCGCCTCGCGCACCCAGTCCGGCGCCGGCCAGCCGTCGATCGTTACGTTGGGTTCATCCAGCAGGGAACCACCCGGTTCCGCCTGCTCGTCGCACAGAATGACCCGGGCGCCGGTGGCCGATGCACCCAGTGCCGCCGCCAGGCCGGCTGGTCCACCACCGACGATCAGCACATCGCAATGGGCGAAATGATGCTGGTACCGGTCTGGATCAGCGTCGGACGGCGCGCGTCCCAGCCCGGCCGCACGCCGTATCGCGGGTTCATACAATCGCTGCCAAAACGATGGCGGCCACATGAAGGTCTTATAGACGAACCCGGCGGACAGCAGCGGTGCGGCCACCCCGGCCAGTGCGCCGAGGTCAAAACGAAGCGACGGGAACCGGTTCTGGCTGCGCGCCGTCAGACCGTCGTAAAGCTCCACCACCGTTGCCCGCAGGTTCGGCGTGACCCGCCCTGCCCCGCGGTCGATCGTGACCAGCGCGTTGGGTTCCTCGGACCCCGCCGCCAGGATGCCGCGCGGGCGGTGATATTTGAACGAACGTGCGACCAGATGGACATTGTTCGCCAGCAGGGCCGAGGCCAGCGTGTCGCCCAAAAAGCCTTGATACGCGTGTCCGTCGAAGGTGAAATGAACCACCCGCGAGCGGTCGATCCGGCCACCGTCCGGGGTGCGGAACGGCTGCATCGCGGGTGACTCAGGTTGGGCGGCGGTCATAACGGCGGCGACTCGTTCTGCTTGTAGGTCACGGCGATCCGATCGGTGACCGTATCGCGCACGCAATTGAAAAACCGTCCGCATCCGAACTGATGCCGCCAGCGTTCGACGTGCCGGCCGCGGGGATTGTCGCGCAGATAAAGATACGCCCCCCAAACGGCATCCTCGACCGCATCCGGGTCGGCGGGCCGCACCCGATTTGCCGGGCCGCCGTGGCGAAATTCGTTCTCTGGCCGAGGCCCGCACCAGGGGCAGGGAATCAGCAGCATCAGTGGGCGACCGCCGCCGCCGCGGCCTCATCGATCAGGCGGCCGGTGGCGAAACGGTCCAGATTGAACGGCGCGGCGATCGGATGCGGTTGCCCGCGCGCGATCGTCGCCGCGAAAATCTGGCCCGATCCGGGTGTCGCCTTAAAGCCGCCGGTGCCCCAGCCGCAATTGACGAACAATCCCGGCACCGGTGTCAGCCCGATAATGGGCGAGCGATCCGGCGTGGTATCGACGATGCCGCCCCAGTTGCGCAGCATCTTCAGGCGCCGGAAGGACGGAAACAGCTCACAGACCGCGGCCAGCGTTTCGCTGGCGATATGCAGCCCGCCAGCCTGGCTGTAGGAAGGATAGGCATCCGTTCCGGCGCCGATCACCAGTTCGCCTTTGTCCGACTGGGAGATGTAGGCATGCACGCTGTTCGACATCACCACGCAGGGCAGCACGGGTTTCACCGGCTCACTCACCAAGGCTTGCAACGGAAACGATTCCAGCGGCATGCGCACGCCGGCCATCGCCATCACCACGCTGGTGTGCCCTGCCGTTACGACACCGACCCGCCCTGTGGCGATCCGCCCGCTTGTCGTTTCAACGCCGGCGACCGCGCCGTTTCGATCTCGCACGATCCCGGTCACGCCGCAGTTCTGGATGATATCGACACCCATCGCGCTGGCCGCCCGAGCATAGGCCCAGGCCACGGCGTCATGGCGAGCGGTGCCGCCGCGGCGTTGCAGGGCGGCGCCCAGAACGGGGAACCGAACGCCGTCGCTGATGTCCAACGGCGGGCAGAATGCCTTGGCCGCGGCCGGAGTCAGCCATTCATTATCGATCGCCACCAAACGGTTGGCATGGACGTGGCGTTTGAACACCTGCACGTCATGATGGGTATGCGCCAGCATCAGTACGCCACGCGGCGAGTACATGACGTTGTAATTCAGCTCCTGCGCCAAATTCTGCCACAGCGTCAGCGCATGCTCATAAAGCGCGGCACTTTCGGGGCGCAGGTAATTGGACCGGATGATGGTGGTGTTGCGCCCGGTATTGCCGCCGCCCAGCCAGCCCTTGTCCAGCACCGCGATGTCACGCACGCCGAACTCTTTCGCCAGGTAGTATGCGGTGGCCAAACCATGACCGCCGGCACCCACGATCACGACGTCGTACGACGCCTTGGGTTGCGCGTCCCGCCACTGCCTGTCCCGGGCCTTTCCGGTCCCTTGCCGTAGCAAGGACATAAAGGAGAATCGTGCTGCTTGCCGCATTGCCGGGCTTCCTTGCCACACCCCCCGCCCAACGCAAAGCCGCGAGCCTTCCGGTTCGCCACGGGTGCGGGTATAGAGTCGTCACAAACGGGGGATGAGACGATGGCCGAGTTCGACTACATCATCGTGGGCGCTGGTTCAGCGGGCTGCGTGCTGGCAAACCGCCTGTCGGAGGACAAGCGGTCAACGGTGCTGCTGCTGGAAGCCGGGCCGCCGGACAGTTCCATGTGGATCAAAATTCCGGCCGGCTTCACCAAGTTGCTCAACGACCCGAAATACAACTGGAATTTCGAAAGCGAGCCGGAACCCAACCTCAATAACCGCCGCATCCCGATCCCGCGCGGGCGCACGCTGGGCGGGTCCAGCACGATCAACGGCATGCTGTATGTCCGCGGCAACCCGCTGGATTACAATACCTGGTCGCAGTTCGGGAACCGCGGCTGGGGGTACGACTCGGTGCTGCCGTATTTCCGCAAGGCGGAACACTTCGCCCCCGGCGGCGACGAGACGCGCGGGCGCGGCGGGCCGCTGAATGTGGAACACATGCGGGAGCGGGCCGAACTGCTGGACGCGTTCATCGATGCGGCGGTGGACCAGGGGCACCCGCGCAACAAGGACTACAACAACGGGCATCAGGAGGGTTTCGGCTACTTCCAGGTCACTCAGAAGAACGGCGAGCGTTGGTCGTGCGCGCGCGGTTACCTCGATCCGATCCGCAACCGGCCCAATTTGAAGATCGAGACCGACGCCCTGGCGACGAAAGTGCTGATGGCGGGGAAGCGCGCGGTCGGCGTTGCCTACACCAAGGGAGGCGTGACCATCGAAGCCCGCGCCAACCGCGAGGTGATTTTGGCGGCCGGCGCGGTGAAGTCGCCGCACCTGCTGGAACTGTCCGGCATCGGCAACCCGGAGATCCTGTCGCCGCTGGGCATCCCGATGGTCCACGCCCTGCCGGGTGTCGGCGAAAACTACCGCGACCACTACGCGCCGCGGATGAACTGGCGGGTGAAGCTGCCAGTCACGCTAAACGAGCGCAGCCGCGGCCTGGCATTGGCCAAGGAAGTGATCAAGTACTACACTCAGCGGCGGGGAATCCTGACCTTCACCGCCGGCATCGCCTTTGGCTTCGTCAAAACCCGGCCCGAACTGGAGGAACCCGACGTCCAGTTCCACTTCGCCCATGCCAGCTACGGCAGCGCGCAGAAACGCGACCTGGAGACCGAACCGGGGATGACCCTGACGGTGTATCAGTGCCGGCCGGAATCGAAAGGTTCCATCCACGCCAAGTCGAACGATCCGGCCGCTGCACCGGCCATCCGGCCGAACTATTTGGCCGATCCGATCGATCAGCGGGTCCTGGTCGATGGCATGAAGATCGGCCGGAGCATCATCGGCAACCGCGTGCTGGACAAGTACCGCGCCTACGAGATGAACCCCGGTGACAAGATACAAACTGATGCCGAGTGGCTACAATTTGCCCGTGAGAACGGTCAGACCACCTACCATGTGATCGGCACCTGCAAGATGGGCCAGGATCCGATGGCGGTGGTGGATGACCAGTTGCGGGTGCATGGGATCGCCGGCCTGCGCGTGGTGGACGCCTCTATCATGCCGACGGTTCCGTCGGGCAACACCAACGCGGCGGTTATCATGATCGCCGAAAAAGGTGCGGACATGATTAAGGCGGCGACTGCTGGTGATTTGCTGGCTGCGGCTTAGGGACGATCGGGGCGCTGCCCCGAACCCCGCCAAGCGCGGACCGCCCTTGGAACCCCGGTATGGTTGGGTTTTAAGGGGGCGCCGGGCTTCTTATGACTCCAGAAGTCTCC
>JAYUEJ010000497.1:0-4742 GCA_043739265.1 Rhodopila sp.
GTTCTATAGTGTCGATCGCTGGACGCTGGGCGCGATCGGCACGCTGATCGGCTGCGGCTACGTCTTGATGCTGGCTGCCAGCCCGGCGGTGGCCGAACGCATCGGCGCATCGCGGGAAATGTTCATCCTGAAGCAGGTCGTGTTCCTGGCGCTCGCGGGGATGATCGTGGTCGGGGTCTCCCTGCTGTCCCCGCGTGACATCAAACGTCTGGCCATCGTTGGCTGCATTGTCGCGCTGGCGATGACCGCAGCGACCATGGTGATCGGCATGGAGATCAAAGGCGCGCGGCGTTGGATATCGTTGCCGGGCATGTCGGTGCAACCGAGTGAGTTCCTGAAACCGTGCTTTGCGGTCACCGCCGCTTGGTTGCTGAGTGAGGGCAAGAAATCTCCACGCTTCCCCGGGATGATCCTGGCTTGCTGCGTCTGCGCCCTGATCCTGGGCCTGCTGAAGGCGCAGCCGGATATCGGAATGCTCGCGGTCGTGACGGTGGTGTTCCTGGCCCAGCTTTATATCGCCGGGTTGCCGCTGGCCTTGGTCGGGATCGGTATCGGACTGATCGGTGGCGCCGCGGTCATGGCCTACACGTTCATGCCGCACGTCCACAAACGCTTCGACGGCTACTGGAAGGGCGAGGGCGACCACTATCAAATCGATCGCGCGCTGGAAGCATTCGGCAACGGCGGGTTCATGGGCCGTGGCGCCGGTGAGGGCCACGTCAAGGACATCCTGCCCGATGCGCACGCCGACTTCGTCTTCGCCGTGGCCGGCGAGGAGTTCGGCATGTTCATCTGTGTCGTCATCCTGGCGTTGTTCGCCTTCATCGTATTGCGGGGTCTGTTGAAACTGCTGCGGGAGCAGGACTTGTTCATCGTCCTGTCCTGCACCGGGCTGGTCACCGGTTTCGGTCTCCAGGCGTTCGTCAACATGGCCTCTACCCTTGGCCTGATCCCGACCAAGGGTATGACGCTGCCGTTCATCTCCTACGGGGGGTCCTCGGTCGTCGCGGTTGCCCTGGGCATGGGCATGCTGCTGGCGCTTACCCGCCGGCGCGGCCGGGAGGAACCGGCATGAGGGGACCGGCCGTGCAGCCTATCGTTATCGCCGCGGGTGGCACGGGCGGGCATTTCTTCCCGGCCGAGGCGCTGGCAGCGGAACTGATCGCGCGCGGGCACCGGATCGTGCTGATGACCGATTCCCGATCCGGGGGGCTTTCCAGCCCGACCTTCGCGGGGCGGGAGCAATATGTCATTCGTGGTGCCGGCATCGCCGGACGCGGCCTGTGGCGCGGCGCCAGGGCGGTCGGGGCGCTGGCCGCGGGCGTTGTGCAGGCGCGTGGCATTCTGGCGCGCATCGATGCGGCCGTCGTCGTCGGGTTTGGCGGCTATCCCTGCGTCGCGCCCATCCTGGCCGCCCGTTCGCTGCGACATCGGCCATCCGTTATCCTGCAGGAACAGAACGCTGTCCTGGGACGGGCAAACCGCTTCCTGGCCTCACGCGCCGATGTCCTGGCACTGGGCTTCGCGGCCACCCAGCGTGTTCCGGCCGGGACGCGAACCGTCGTCACCGGCAATCCGGTTCGCCCGGCGCTTTCCGCGCTGGCGCGCACCAGCTACGTCGCCGCGACCGACCGGATCAGGCTTTTGGTATTGGGCGGGTCGCTTGGCGCCAGGGTGTTCAGCGACGTGGTGCCCGCCGCGCTGCGGTCGCTGCCCGCGGCACTCCGCTCGCGCCTGTCCGTCGTGCAGCAGACCCGGCCGGAGGATCTGGAACGGGTCAAGGCGGCATACGCCGCCCCCGACGCTGGCCCCGACGCCGGCTCCGGCGCCGGCATGCATGGAATTCCGGCGGAACTGTCGGCATTCTTTCCGGATGTGGCGGCGCGGCTGGTGGCGGCGCATCTGGTGATCGCCAGGGCCGGCGCCTCCACCGTGGCCGAACTGGCGGTTGCCGGGCGGCCGGCGATCCTGGTGCCGTTGCCGGGTGCGATCGACGATCACCAATCGGCCAACGCCCGCGCCCTGGCCGAGGCCGGCGGAGCCTGGGTCATGCCGCAGGCACAGTTCACCGCGGCGGCGTTGGCGGACCGGTTGACCAGCCTGCTGAATGCCCCGGCCGCGTTGGCCGAAGCGGCGGTCAGCGCCCGTAGTCAGGCGCGAGCCGACGCCGCGTCCCGCCTCGCCGATCTGGTCGAGACCCACATCGCTTTAGTGCCGGCCGGAGAACGGATATGAGAGCCCTGCCGCTATCCATCGGCACCATCCACTTCGTCGGTATCGGCGGCATCGGCATGTCCGGTATCGCCGAGGTGCTGCATACCCTGGGTTACGCGGTGCAGGGCAGCGACATCGCCGAATCGGCCAACGTTCTGCGGCTGCGTGAATCGGGCATTCCGGTCGCCATCGGCCATGTCGCGGAGAATCTCGGGACCGCCCGGGTCGTCGTCGTATCCACCGCCGTGAAGCGCGACAACCCCGAGGTCGCCGCCGCTCGCGCCCGCCTGATCCCGGTGGTGCGCCGAGCGGAAATGCTGGCGGAGCTGATGCGGCTGAAATGGGCGGTCGCGGTGGGCGGGACGCATGGCAAGACCACCACCACCAGCCTGTTCGCCTGCATGCTGGAAGCAGCACACCTGGACCCCACCGTCATCAACGGCGGCATCATCAACGCCTACGGTTCCAACACCCGCATGGGCAGCGGCGACTGGATGGTCGTGGAGGCGGATGAAAGCGACGGATCATTCCTGCGCCTGCCCGCCATCATCGCCGTGGTCACCAATATGGACCCGGAACATCTGGACCATTGGGGCAGTGCCGAGGCGATGATCGCCGCTTACGACCAGTTCGTCGCGAACATCCCGTTCTACGGTTTCGCGGTGCTGTGCATCGACCATCCCGAAGTGCAGCAGATGATTCCCCGGCTGTCGGATCATCGCATCGTCACCTACGGTTTTTCCCCCCAGGCCGATGTCCGGGCGGTGCGGGTGGCGCCCGACAAGCTCGGTTCCACGTTCTTCGTCGCGGTCACCGACCGGTTCCGCAATCGCTCCCGCGAGATGGGACCGTTCCGGCTGCCGATGCTCGGCGCTCACAATGTGCAGAACGCGCTCGCCGCGATCGCCGTCGGCATCGAGATGGAAATTGGCGACACGACGCTGCGTGACGCGTTCCTCGGCTTCAAGGGCGTCAAGCGCCGCTTCACCAAGACCGGTGAGGCGGGCGGCATCACCGTCATCCACGATTACGGCCACCATCCGGTGGAGATTGCTGCCGTGCTGAAAGCCGCTCGGCAGGCCGGTGCGCGCGATGTCGTGGCGATTGTGCAGCCGCATCGCTATTCGCGGCTGGACTCGCTGTTCAACGATTTCTGCACCTGCATGAACGACGCCGGCACGGTGATCGTCGCCGATGTTTATGCGGCTGGTGAGCAGCCGATCCCGGGGATCACCCGCGATGCGTTGGTGGAAGGCCTGCGCGCGCGTGGCCATCGCAGCGTCGTTGCCCTGCCCAATCCCGGACGTCTGGCGGAGATGGTGCATGCGATCGCCCGGTCCGGCGACTTTGTCATCTGCCTCGGAGCCGGATCGATCACGCAATGGGCGGCCACGCTTCCCGCCGAACTCGCGGCCCTGCAGGCCGGGGGCGCGAAACGGGTGGCGGCGCCATGATGAACGCCCTTCGCAGTCCCGGCTTTGTCGACTCGTTGCCGAAATCGCGCGGCCGCGTTCAGATGGATGCGCCGCTGGCTGCGTTCACCTGGTTCCGCGCCGGCGGTGCCGCCGAGGTGCTGGTGCGCCCGGCCGATGCTGACGACCTTGGGCAATTCCTCGGCAACCTGCCGCATGAAGTGCCGGTGCATGTGATCGGCGCCTGCTCCAACCTGATCGTGCGCGATGGCGGGCTGCCGGGGGTCACGTTTCGCCTCGCGCGCGGTTTTTCCGCCATCGTGGTGGAAGCGGACGGGATCGTCGCCGGTGCCGCCGCGTTGGACGTCACCGTCGCCGAACATGCCGCCGCCGCCGGACTGGCCGGGCTGGAGTTTCTGTCCGGTATTCCGGGATCGATCGGCGGAGCCGTGGCGATGAACGCCGGTGCCTATGGCGGCGATCTGGCAACCGTTCTGGACTGGGCCGAAATCGTCACCCGCACCGGCGAACAGCGCCGGCTGATCGGCGGGCAACTGGCCTTCGCGTACCGCCACGCCGCACTGCCGGCCGGGGCCGTCGTCACCCGAGTCCGCCTGCGGGCAACCCATGGCGCCTTGCCGCTGATCGCCGCCCGGATGGCCGAAATCAAGACAAGTCGGGAAACCTCGCAGCCGGTGCGCGCCCGCACCGGCGGTTCGACCTTCCGCAATCCCGACGGCATGAAAGCGTGGGAGCTGATCGATGGCGCCGGCTGCCGCGGCCTGACCCGCTTCGGTGCGATGGTTTCAGAAAAACATTGCAACTTCCTGATCAACACCGGTTCGGCAACTGCGTCCGACATCGAAGGTCTGGGCGAAGAAGTCCGCCGCCGGGTCCTGGCCGCGACCGGCGTCACCCTGGAATGGGAAATCCGCCGTATCGGCATCCCCGTTGGCAGGCCCGAAATCGTGCCAGACGGCGCGCGGGAGAAGATCGTGCCCAATGGCACGCGGGAGAAAAGCGCATGACCCGCGTCGTGGTCCTGTATGGCGGCATCTCCGCCGAACGCGAGGTCAGCCTGTCCAGCGGCATCCAGGTGATCGCCGCACTGCGGGA
>JAYUEJ010000498.1:0-1520 GCA_043739265.1 Rhodopila sp.
TCGGCCGGGCAGGCTGTCGCGGAAGCGTGGCAGGCAGCAAAGGCCGAGTTGGGTTCACGACCTTGGCTAATGCGACGCCCGCTTGCCCGACTGGCGGCCATACTGGACGACAATCCGTCGATCATCGACCACACTCCGGGGCTGGATGATTTGAAAGATGACCTCGCCGTCGCCGAAGTAGCATGGCAGGCGACGATGGATCGGGGTTAGCAATCGTTCGAGCGGCCCGCTGCCATCGATGTTGATAGCTGGTTTTAAGGGGCGTGCACGTTCAACTCCGTCCGGGCCGCCCGGCAGCTTACAAACGAGCCACGGGCAGCAACGAGTCTCTCAAATAGCCGCATAGCGGAGGGCGTTGGATCAACGCCCGCTATGTCTGTTATCCACCCAAAGCCGCCGCTCCAAGAGAAGCCTACTCGGCGGCCGAACGCCTCCGGTGGATGAAGCCGCACACCCGGCTGACCTGAGCCCGGAAAACTGGACCCTTCAAAAAGAGAAAATCCCGCTAGGTTTGGCCAATGGGCAATGATCTGCGCCCCAATTTCCCCCCACTCAAAAGCAGTGTCCCGGGTTACCGCCATTGCAAAGCCCGAAGGGCGATGCCGGTTGCAGCGTGGCAATGTTCCAGTCGGCGTATCGCGAAGTGGGATGCGGCCTGAGGAAAGTCCCGCTCGGCGATCTAAGCCGATACCAGTGACAACGCCCGGCTCTCCTTGTCCGATCCCCGCGTCTCGTACGGCTGGATCAGCACGTCAGCCGGAATGTCCAAAGCGCGGCTCAACGCCCGGATCATCGGCAAGGTCAGTGGACGGCGGCGGTTGAGCACCTCGGCCACGCGCGCGCGGCTGCCGATCGCCGGTTCCAGGTCGCGGCGAGACAACCGCTTCTGTTCCATCATGAACACGATCGCACTGATCGGGTCGGGTGCCTCGATGGGAACGTGCACCGTCTCATAGGCCTCGGCGAGCGTGGCCAGCACATCCAACCGGTCGCCTTCTGGCGAGCCCATGGTGGCGTTCATCAAAGTCTCGATCTCCGCCAACGCGGCTTTGTAATCGGCTTCGGTCCGGATCGGGCGCACGTCCATCACATTCTCCTCTCGTCAAACGGTTCGGGCGTCGATGCTGTCATACGCGCGGTGCGTGCCGATGAAACGCACATAGACAACGCCGTATTCATAGTTGATCCACGCGACAAGGCGGTATTTGTTGCCGCCAATATCGAACACCACGCGGCCGTCCCGCAGAATGTCGGCGCTACCGAACATCCGTTTCACCGCCGGTGGATCGGCCCAATGCGCCGCCTTGACCACACGCACCCAGGTCCGCAACGGCTGCTCGGCGTCCTGGTGGCCGGGGTGGTCCCAGAAGGCCTTCAGCGTGCCCACGGAGATGACGCGCATGGGAGCTTATAACTGCTCCCAAGGCGGGAGCAAAGCGTCGATTCAAGGCCGTCCACAAAATGAAACTGGCACGGTGGAGTGACGCATTCTCCCCCAAGCCGTTCACTTATGTGCGATA
>JAYUEJ010000499.1:0-1519 GCA_043739265.1 Rhodopila sp.
ATGAGCTGATCCGCGACGAGCGTCCGCTGGACGACATCGCCGCCGAGGCGTCGGGCATTCCGGCCACCGCGCTGGCGTGCCTGATCTACACCTCGGGCACTGGGGGCACGCCGCGCGGCGTGATGCTGCCGCACCGCTGCATCCTGTCAAACTGCGCCGGCGCCTTCGATCTGCTGCTTCCATTGGGGCTGAAGGATGAGACTTATCTGTCCTACCTGCCGGTCGCGCACAGCTATGAGCACACGGTCGGTCAGTTTTTCCTCGCCAGCCTGGGCACCGAAATCGTCTATGCGCGCGGAGTCGAGTATCTGGCGGCGGACATGCTGACGGTTCGCCCGACCTTGCTGGCGGTCGTGCCGCGCGTGCTGGACGTGATCCGCACACGGGTCCTGACTCAGGTGGGGCGCGAGAAGCCGTGGCGCCGGCGGTTGTTCCAGATGGCGCTGGCGATCGGACTGAAACGGGTGGACGGCGCGGCTTTGACGCCGATGGAACACCTGCTCGACCCGGTGTTGGAGCGGCTGGTCCGCTCCAAAGTGCGTGGCCGGTTCGGCGGCCGCCTGAAGATCGCCATGTCCGGCGGTGCCCGGTTGGAGCCCGACATCGGACGGTTCTTCCTCGCGCTCGGGCTGCCGATCATGCAGGGCTACGGCCAGACCGAGGCCGGCCCGGTGATCAGCGCCAACCCGCCGGATGCGATTCGAATCGACACCGTCGGCACGCCGTTACAGGGCGTCGATCTGCGGATCGCCGAGGACGGCGAGATCATGGTGCGCGGCGGCCTGGTCATGGACGGCTACTGGAACCGGCCAGCGGACACGGCGGCGGCGATCCAGGATGGCTGGCTGCACACCGGCGATATCGGGGAGCTCGATGCCGGGTATCTGCGGATCACCGACCGAAAGAAGGACATGATCGTGCTGTCCGGCGGCGAAAACGTCTCGCCGGCCAAGATCGAGAGTATGCTGATGGCGGAAACCGAAATCGCCCAGGCCGTGGTGGCCGGGGAGGGCCGCAACGGCCTGAGCGCGCTGGTGGTTCCGGCGGACGGATATGACGACGTGGCGGTGGCCCTGGCGGTCAACCGGACCAATCTGCGGCTGTCGGTGACGGAGCGGGTTCGCAAGCACGCGCTGGTGCCGCCGTTTACCATCGAGAACGGACTTCTGACGCCGTCGCAGAAGATCAGGCGCGTGCTGGTGATCCGCGCCAACGGCCCAATTCTTGCCAGATTGCATTGAGGCGACGCCTTATGCAAACAAAGGCGTGGATGGCAGGCCTTTGCCTGCCGCGACGGCCGGTGTCCGGCCGCTCGGAGGTTTTTTGCAGACCGATGAACGCCGATAAGCGGGATGAACGCCGATGCGGTTGAATCGCGGTCCGGGCATAAGGTGGCGATTGTCCGCGGTGAGCCGGGTCCGGCCTACGTCAGGATCGCCAAAAAGGCCAGACGCTGACCGTCCGAGAGGCGAATGGCCGGTTCATCAAGCCCACATCCATTCGCGCGGCGACGGCGCAC
>JAYUEJ010000500.1:0-4735 GCA_043739265.1 Rhodopila sp.
TGCGACAGGAAGGACGGGGCTTTCGGCACCGTCAGGGCCGGGGCAGCAACGACAGCAGCGTCTCGGCCGTGCGGGCCGGCAGATCGGCGTGACGGCGGACGGCGGCGGCGGCCTGCTCGCCCAGCCGGCTTCGCTGGTCGGGGTTGTCGAGCATCACGGACACGAACCGCGTCAGCGCGGCCTGATCGGCGACATCGACCAGGCCGCCGGCACCCCGCAACAGCGCCAGATGGTCGGTGAAATTGCCAGCATGCGGCCCGACCCCAATGGCGCAGCGCAGCCGGGCGGGCTCCAGCGGATTCTGCCCGCCTCCGGGCGCGATCAGACTGCGTCCGACGAAGGCGATCGGGGCGAGGCGATACCACAAACCGAGTTCGCCCATCGTGTCGGCGATCCACATCCCCTCACCCACCGGCGGGTCCTGCCCGGCCGCGCGGCTTGGGGCGTTCAGCTCGGCGGCGAGGGCTGGTCCCCGATCCGGATGGCGGGGCGCGATGATGGTGAGCAGGCCGGGATGGGTCCTTTCGACGTGTCGATGCACGTCGGCGATCAGCGTCTCCTCGCCCGGATGCGTACTGGCGGCGAGCCAGACGGGACGGCCGGCCAGAATTCTGGTCAACCGGTCGAGTTCCGGCTGATCGACCGGCAGCGGCGAGGCGGCGAATTTCAGGTCGCCGGGACTTTCGACATGCGGCGCACCCAGCGTCTTCAGCCGTTCGGCGTCCAGGTCCCCGCGCGCCTGCACATGCGCGAACCCACCCAGCACACGACGGGCAAAGCCGGGAGCGCGCCGCCAGTGGGAGAAACTGCGCTCGGACATGCGGGCGTTGACCAGCATCAGTTTGATGCCCCGAACCTGGCAAGCGGCGAGCTGGTTGGGCCATAGCTCGCTCTCGACAAAGCAGGCGGCGTCGGGCTGCCAGTGAGACAGGAACCGGTCGATCCAGGACGGCACGTCCAGCGGAGCAAACCGGTGTAAGACGTCGCCGGCAAGGCCGAGGTCAGGAAGAGCCTTGTCCAGCAGCGCCTGGGACGTCGCGGTGCCGGTCGTCAGCAGCACCTTCGTGCGGTGCCGCAGCGCGTCCAGGACCGGCAGGATCGACATCGTCTCCCCTACGCTGGCGGCGTGCATCCATAGCAGGGGGCCGGGTGGACGCGGTGTGGGGTCGATGCCGCGGCGTTCGGGAAGGCGGGCGGCGATTTCGCGGCCGTTGGCGGCGCGCCGGATCAGGTTCAGGCGCAGCGCCGGGGCCAGCAGGGTGGCGGCCACGGTCCAGCTTGTGCCGAGCAGGCCGGCGATCACGATTGGTCCGCGCGTAAAGCGCCCGCTTGTATTTGGTCTGCTTCTATTTGGTCCGCTCGGGCGGCGGCGGCGTTCAGGGCGTCGGTGATGGCGGGGACGGCGTCCTTCCAGCCGATCCGCGGCACGCCGATGGGTGGTCCGCAGACCATGACGCCGCGGCCGAACGGCAGCGGCACCGGCATTTGGTCCCAGGTGTGGAGCTGAATGCGCCAGCTTGTGCGGGCGGCAAGGGGGATGATCGGCACGCCGGACAGCGCGGCCAATTGTGCGATTCCCGAAGCGGACTGGCGCCGCGGCCCCTTTGGGCCATCAGGCGTTATACCAATTAGATCGCCCTGCCTGAGGACGGCCAGCAGGTTGCGCAGACCGGCGGCGCCGCCTCTGGTGGATGAACCCAGGATTGGCTGAATGCCGAAACGCCGGACCACGGCGCCGATGAAGCGGCCGTCGCGGTGTTGGCTGACCAGGGTATGGATCGGGGTCGCGCGGTAGAACGGCAGCTTGCGGGCGATCAGCGACAAGGCTGGCATCAGTGGCAGGAATTCATGCCAAAAGCCGAAGACGGCGGGCGCGCCGGCGGCGTGGGGTCGCAAATGCTGCTGCCCGTCCAGCGTCCAGCGCGTGGTGCGGAGGGCGAAGGTCAGGTAGCAGCCCAGCACGGACGCCAGGATGGCCTGGGCTTTAGGTGTGCGCAGCAGCGACTTCATGTGCGTGCCGGGTAGCACGCCGGGGCGGCGTTAAGGAAGTATGGTGCTGCCCAACCTTGGCCGCCCCGGGCGCCGGTTCAGGCCGGGCCTGACCGATGCCGGACGATCGCGCGTTGCAGGGATGCTGCCAATTCGGCTGCCAGGAATGGTTTTCGCAGCACTTCATGATCGGCATCCGGGCTGGTTAGACTGGTATCCGCATACCCCGTCATCAGAAGAACCGGCAGCGCGGGCCAGGTAAGCCGCACGATCGCGGCCAGTTCCACGCCGTTGATCCCGGGCATGGCGAGGTCTGCCAAAACCAGTTCGACAGGACTTTCCGCACGGTTGAGGACGTCCAGGGCCGCGGCGCCCGACGACGCCTGGACAACCTGATGTCCGGAGTTTTCCAGCATATCCGCGGTGATCGATCGCACGTCGGCATCGTCGTCCACCAACAGAATGCGCCGGCAAACGATGGGCGCGGCCTCGGCGGAGCATCCAGCGGACGGCTCGCCCATCCCGGCCGGAGCCGGTGCAGCCCCGGGCAGGAACATGGAAATGCAGGTGCCCTCATTCGGCGCCGTACGAACGGTTAGCCCGCCGCCAAGCTGCTTAAGCACACCCAGAACCTGCGGCAGACCAAGCCCCGAACCCTTGCCGATTTCCTTGGTCGTGAAAAACGGTTCGAACATGCGTTCGCGCACGACATCCGCGATCCCGAACCCCGTATCGGACACCCGTACGGCGACGTAATCCCCGGGTGCTGGCTCCTCCGGCCAGGCCGGTTCGCCGAGCGTGACATTCGCCGTCGCGATGGTGATGACGCCGCCATTCGGCATCGCATCGCGTGCATTGATCGCCAGATTGAGGATCGCCAACTCCAATTGCGTCGAATCCCCAAGCGCTGCGAACAGACCCGGGGCCGGCTGGAGGTTGATCCCGATACTGTCGCCGATCGTGCTTCGGAGCAGCGGCAGCATCCCGGTGATGACCTGGTTCAGATCGAGCGGTTCGGCGGCAATCTTTTGCTGCCGCGAGAAGGCCAGCAGTTGCGAGGTCAGTTTCGCCCCCCGCTCCGCCGCCGATTTCGCCCGCGCGATCAGCCGATCGGTATAGGCCGGCTCTCTCGGCGGTTGTTTCGACAGCAGTTCCAGGTTTCCGAGTATCGCGGTCAGCAAATTGTTGAAATCATGAGCGATACCGGCGGTGAGCTGCCCGACCGATTCCAACCGCTGCGCTTGCCGCAGCATGCGCTCCGCGCGCAGTTCGGCGGTCACGTCGGCGATTGCCGATGAGGTCCGCAGGAACCGGCCGTCGGCGTCGAACGACCCGGCCGCGGACAAACGGCCGTCAAACACCCGGCCGGATCGGGTCACGAACTGATAGTCAACGACGCGCAGCGCGCCGCCGCTCGCCAGCATGTCCGGCCACGCCCGATCGCGGTACCGTTGAGCCGATTCCGGGGTCATGAAGTCCGCCGGCGATCGGCCGACCACTGCGTGCCGGGTGTATTCGAACAACGCCAGCCAGGTATCGTTGACGTCGATCAGCCGAGCATCCGCGTTGGTAGAATGCAATGCGATCGGTGTGTGGTTGTACAGGTGTCGATAGCGGGTTTCGCTGACGCTCATCGCGCCATCAATTTGCCCGGGTTGCTGGAGTTCGGCGGTCAGAGGCGGATTGGCCGTTTCCAGTTTCGTCGCCTCCGAACTGCAAAGCTTCACGGTGATCGGCTTAAGGGTCGTCACCGGTGTATTGATATAGGGCCAACTGGGCGGCGTATGCCACTGCTGGGTTTTGATGACCGGCTCTAGGAATCACCCTTAACCCTGGCGCAATCATTGGCATTTTCCAAGTCACTGTTGCGTTGCCGCATGCTCTGGCGCCTTGGTCGGTCTGTTCCTTCGCATCGTCGGCTGACCTGCCGGTCTGGTTGATCGGATTCTTGTCAAACCAACCTGCTTAAGTGTCGAAGAATAAACGAACGGGTCAATAACGCACGATGCATTCACCAGAGACTGCCCGCGGCCTCCACATTGCGCAGCGATGCTTGTTGCCGCAGCGGCGTTAATACGTATAAATACACACGAACAGCCGAACCGTGATATGACTGCTGGAGACGGCGGACTGGCGACTTGCGCGGGTCACCGACAGCCACCAGCACTTCCGTCATCCGGATCGACCGGGAACCACCACTGCTGCGCATCCCGTCAAGGACATCCCTCCGAGGACGTTACGAAGCGTGGAGCGGCGAAGCGGCGTCTCGCTGCGAAAGGAGTAAGTTTGTTGCGTTATTTCCCCGCCATCATCGAGCAATCGTCCGACGGTTACGGCGTGTTCTTCCCGGACCGGCCTGCTGGCACAGGCAGTGCGAGAACGGATGCGGCGAGATCAGACGGTAGCGTGATGGCCTAAACCGACAGATACCGGCCTCGGATCTCTGCCTCCTGCGCCCGGAAAACCTCCGGCGAGGCGCCATACACAATCCGCCCCTTGACCATGATGTGCAGCTCGTCCGCCACCGCTTCGGCCAACTTCATGTTCTGCTCGATCAACAAAATCGTCACGCCTTCAGCACAAAGCGTTCGAATAACCCCCGCCAGTTCCCGCACGACCAAAGGCGCCAGCCCCTGGCTCGGTTCATCCAGCAGCACCACGCGCGGATCGCTGACCAGCGCCCTGGCGATCGCCAGCATCTGCTGCTCCCCGCCCGACAACTGCCAGCCGCGATTGTTGCACCGCT
>JAYUEJ010000501.1:0-4732 GCA_043739265.1 Rhodopila sp.
TGGATGCAAGGCGAATGCAGCACCCGCGTGGAACGCCCGAATGGTGAGTCCAGCCCGCGCGACTCCCAGCAGATCGGGCATCAGCGGCGCCGAAAGACTGGTGGAAAGCGCCTGGTGCAACGCCTGCTGCGACAGGTTTCCGGCGTGCAGCCGCAGGCGGGTCCCGGCTTCATACAAAGGAGCGAAAAAACCCAGACCGATAATGTGATCCAGATGGACATGGCTTAGCAGCAGGTCCGCATCCACGACGGTCCCGCTGGCCATCAGGGCGTCGCCGAGCGGGCGCAGTCCGGTGCCGGCATCGAGGATCACGCGATGCGGGCCGCAGCATACCTCGACGCATGCGGTGTTGCCGCCGTATTTCAATGTGTCCGGGCCAGGAACGGCGATGCCGCCGCGCGTGCCCCAAAAGCGAATTATCATCGCGGCATCCGTAACGGGTTACTCCGGCTCGTTGACTTGCGTCGATAAGCGGTTCGCGGCGTTCTGCCAATGCACGATGCTGAAAGGTGTCATCCGCACGGGGCGATCGCCTGCCAGATTTGACACGCTGGCCATCGCGTATGACGTTACCGTAGAGAACGCAGACCTCGTGTTGCCCCTCGTCCCTCAGCGATTGAGCGAGGCCCATCAAGGCGAGAACGACCGTCCGTTAGCGGGACACCGAGTGATGCAAACGCCAGCCTCACTGCACCATGACCGCTCCAACAGCCGCGCAACAGCAGGCCCTGGCGGCGCTCACCGCATCCCGGGTCCATCGAAAAAGCAAAGTCTATAAAGGGAGGCTAACCGATGCCAAACCGTGTTCAATTCGATGCCGCCATAGAACCGCTGGTCCAGTTCATCGAGGAAACGCCGCCAACTGAAATCATCGATCGTACGCTCGAAAAACTCCGATCCGGAGTGCCGACCCAAACCATGCTGACCGCGTCTGCTCTGGCGGTGGCGCGATCTTCCGACCTTCCCCCGGGCCATCACGGCGGCCCGCTGCATCCCCTCGCCGGACTTTATGCCGTATCCAAACTGGTTGGCCGCCTGGAAGGCGAGCAACGTTTCGTCCCCGTTCTGCAACACGTTGCGCTATCAAACAAACATATCCACCACCCCGCGATGGGGCCATACAGCCTGCTGGAATTCGCCCCGGTCGATGCCGGCGGCGTCGAGGCGACAAAAGCCGCGTTCCTGGCCGCCGTCAATCGGGGCGAAACCAACCGCGCCGACCATCTTTTTCTCTGGCTATGGCAGAACGTCCCCCCGATCGAGGCGTTTGACCTGCTGCTGTCCGTAGCCATCCCCAAGAACGCGTTGGACGATCATTACTTCATCTTCCCATCCTACACCTGGCGGGCCCTGGAAACCATTGGACAAGAGTATCTTCCCATCCTGATGCGCCCCGCCGTTCGCTACGTGACCCGCTTCCCCACACCAAGAGCGATGCCGGAAATCGACGCGCTGATAGAGGACCATCAGCTTCTGACCCGCGTCACACGGCAACAGACCGGCGACGACGAAACCGCAACGATCGGCCGGATCGGCGAAGCCATCGGCCAGTGCGGCGACTACAACGACATTCCCAAATTACTGGCCAAGGCCCTGGCCGAGGGACTGTCGCTTGACGGCGCCGGCGATGCCTTGTCCATCGGCGCCGCTGGTCTCTTTCTCCGGTCCCTGACTGGCAATCCGATGGATGTCCATCTGCATACCAGCGCCAATCTGCGCCGCTACCTGATCCGCCTGGACGGACTAAGCCTTAAGAACAAACTTCTGACATTGCTGTTCTGGCACACCGGTCCGGAGGTGAAAGCAACGCAATACCGGATGGAACCCGCGCCGCAGCCAGATATCGCCGCGGTTGCCGCCTTGCCCCACAGGGCGCAAGACGAACTGCTGCACGCCATCACCGAAAGCATTTACAATCAGCCCCCCACCGACTGGTCCACGGTCACCAATCTGGGCAAGATGCGCGCGGTACCCGAAGTCAAGGACACCGTTAATCTGGCCCAGCAATACGTCAATCTCGGCTACGATGCCCGGGCGCTGATGAACCGGCTTGGAGAAATCGTCTGCCATGACAGTTTCACCGAGATGCACGCCTTCAAGCATCACCAGGCGATCGTCGAGGAATTCTACGCCACCCGTGAACCCTGGCGCTGGATGCATCTGGTCTCCGGCGCCCAGGCCGCCGCGATTTCCTTTGGCAAGAACATGGAAATTTATGAGGAGGCGCTGGAACGTCTCCACGCTTAGGCGGTCGATCCCGGCGCCTGGTTGCCAGGTGTCGGGTCGGGTTACTGACGAAACCGGCTCATATACCGAGCCAGCAACGGAATATCGGCCTCCTTGACCTCCTGCACCACCTCATTCATCGCCGGATCGTACCCGGCGCGGGCGTTGGATTTGTATTTGCGCAGAGATTTCAGCAGGTAGTCTTCCCGCTGACCGGACAGCCTGGCGGACACTATGCGCAGTTCATCGTCGGTCAGGCCACTGGCATACACCTCTGCCTTGAAGCCCACCGGCATATGCAACTTGTCGATCGCCAGCCGGCCGGCCGGCGTCGGGATGGGTGGCGGGGTATTCGGGGCAAGATCCCGAACACGTCAAGCCCACGCCAGCGCGCCGTATCGGGTTCATCGTCAGCTTCGCCCAAACCTATCTCGATCACATTTCCCAGGCTTTCTGTCCCGCATGGTCTTGACCTTCGTCGCCGCTGCGATCTTCCTGTTGGTGGCGCCGGAAACCGCGCGCAGGCCTTTGGAAGATAGTGTGCAATGAATGAAACCATCCGCCTGGGCTGTGGCGCCGGCTTTTCCTCCGATCGTCTCGGCCCCGCCATCGATCTGGCCCAGCGTGGCGCGCTCGATTACCTGGTGTTCGAGTGCATCGGCGAACGCACCATGGCCTTTGGTCATCGCGATCGGATGCTCGACCCTGCCCGAGGCTACAACCCCCAACTCCGCGCGCGGATGCGCGGCGTACTGGCACACTGCCACGCCAACGGAACGAAAATCGTCACCAACATGGGCGTGGCCAACCCCCGCGCCGCCGCGCTGCTGGTGATCGATATCGCACGGGAACTCGGCCTGTTAGGCCTGAAAGTCGCCTGCGTGGAAGGCGACGACGTCACCTGGCTGATCGGTCCCGACACAGAATTCATCGACCACCCCGGCACCGTGAAAGACGTCGCACTGCGCATGGTCGGCGCCAACGTCTATCTGGGGGTCGAGGCCTTGCTGCCCGCCCTGCAAGCCGGCGCGGACGTGGTCATTGCCGGCCGCATCGCCGACCCGTCACTGTTTCTTTCCCCACTGGTGCATCGTTTCGGGTGGGCACTGGACGACTGGACCGCGCTGGGAAAAGGCACCCTGGCGGGCCACCTGATGGAATGCGGCATGCAGATCACCGGCGGCTATTTCGCCGACCCCGGCTTCAAGGACGTCCCCCGTCTGGCCGATTGTGGCTTCCCCATCGCGGAAGTTGCCGCGGACGGCAGCTTCGTCATTACCAAGCTGGACGATACCGGCGGCTGCGTCACAACAGCAACGGTGAAAGAACAACTGCTTTACGAAGTACACGATCCCGCCGCCTACCTGACACCCGACGTGACCGCCAACTTCCGCGGCGCGTCGGTCGCCGAAATCGGCCCCGATCGTGTCCGGATCAGCGGTGCTGACGGCACTGCCCGCCCGGAAAAGCTGAAAGTAACGATCGGTTTCGACGGCGGTTTTCTGGGTGAGGCCGGAGTCAGCTATGCCGGCCCCAATGCCCGCGCCCGCGCCGAACTCGCCGCCGACGTCGTCCGCCAACGCCTGACGCGCATCAATCAGCTCGGTGGCGACCTCCGCATCGACCTGGTCGGCCTGAATTCGCTGCACCAGACAGCGGAAATCCCAGCCGGTGACAGCGCCGACATCCGCCTGCACGTCGCGTTGCGCTCGACCGACCGAGACGATATCGACATGATGCTATGGGAGGTCGAATCGTTGCTATGTTGCGGCCCGGCCGGCGGCGGCGGCTATCGCGGTCAGGTCACCCCCTGCGTCGTCACCCATTCATCCCTGATCGCCCGCGACCAGGTTTCTCCGACCTTCGAAATGTTCGTCGCATGAGCCACAAACGTATCCACGACATTGCCCACGCCCGCGCCGGCGACAAGGGCAATATATCGAATATTTCGGTCTGGGCGTACGATCCCAAGGACTATCCGTTGCTGAAACGGCAGTTGACCGCCGACCGGATCAGCCGGGCATTCCCCAAACTGTTTACCGGAACGATCACGCGTTACGAAATGGACGATCTGCACGGGCTGAATTTCGTCATGCTGGATGCGCTGGAGGGTGGCGTGAACACTTCGCTCAATCTGGATTCGCACGGCAAGTCGTTTAGTTACCTGATCCTGGGACTGCCGATCGAGGCGTAATCGAAGGCCGCCAGCACCCAACGCTAAGCGCCGGTGCCTTCCACAAAGCAGATGACGACCCTGCCGGACCAGCAGGCCACGCCCTCACCCGTCGGGTTGTCATGCTTGTGCAGCACGCTGTCCTCCGGGACATCCACCCACGCATACGGCGGGTTCTGCCATCGCGCGAACTCACCGCCGATGAAGGCCTGAAAGTGGCCCTCGACGATACGATACTTCACCATCCGGCAATCGGATCGGTCACAGCACGATAGCGCCGTTCTTGGCTGCCGCAAGCCGCGGAACCACGGTGCCAGCGCGCCATCGCCGTCA
>JAYUEJ010000502.1:0-4725 GCA_043739265.1 Rhodopila sp.
TCGTCGATCAGCCGGTTCATCCTGGCGCCCTGCTCGGCCATGATCTCCAGAAAGCGCTGCTGGGCGGGCGGATCGTCGGCGGCCGGCCCGCGCAACGTCTCCACGAAGCCAATCAGCGACGCCAGTGGAGTCCGCAACTCATGGCTGACATTGGCCACGAAATCGGCGCGCATTCGTTCCACCACACGCTCCCGGGTCCGATCCGACAGCACCACCAACGCGTGGCCCCCGTCCGCCAGGGGCGGGTCCATCGGCACCACCGTGGCATACAGGTCGCGGGGCACCGGCGCGCGCAACCCAACTTCGGCGGTTTGCGACATGTGGGTGGCCATCGCCCGGTCGATCGCTCCGCGCACGCCGGGATGGCGCAGCACGGCAGGCAAATCGTCGCCAAACGCCGACCGGGCGGCCGCATTCGCGCGCCGGACCGCATGGTCGCGCGCCAGCACCAGGACGGGATCGGGCAACCGCTCCAGAATCAGTGTGTCGGCACGACGATGCTGCTTCTGCACGGCGGCGCGGGCGGCAAGCCGGCGAGACAGCCGTTCGATCTCCCGGCCCAGAGCGTCCATCATGACCGCACGTTCGGCCGCGGAGACGGACAGGGCGGTCACCGGTCCAGCGTCGTCCGCGTCCACCCGCCGCACCTGGTCGATCAGCAGGTCGAGATCGCGACCCCAAACCAGCGCGAACCCGCCGGCCGCCAGCATGCAGAGCGCGATTCCGGCCAAAGCGGGCCAGAAATCCGCCCATTGAAAGGCAACGAGGCCTGCCAGCACGGTGACCGGCACACCGGCGATCCCGGCGGAAATCCCCAGAATTCTCACGACACCGGTGTCCGGCGGAGCGCTAACTGGTACAGCCGTTTAGTCCCCTGTGTCATCGCCGTACGAAGCCTCACAGGCATGCTGCCGGTGGGGCGAGGGCCGGTGGGAAGAGGGCCGGTCATGGCAGACGGGAACGCCATCAACCGCGCCGGTCACATATCCCTCACTCAGCAGACTCGACACGCTGGTAGCGGGCGCGGACCCCGCGTTCGATGGCGGCGCACACCAGCGGGTCCAGCGCCAGTTCACCCCGCACGAACTCCAGCATTTCCAACGACTGGCGCCGCCCCCCCTGGCCGCCCGCCACGACTTCGCAGGCCAGGAAGTAGGCGGTTTCGCGCAGTTTGGTGTTGAGCGCGGCGCGTATCAGCCGGCTGGCATGGGCCAGTCCCTCGTCCTCTTGCAGCAGATTGGCCGCCCGTTCGGTCACGCCGGCGAGTGCCGCGGCGGTGAAATCCTGGAACGCCGGCAGCGTTTGCACCAGGCCGGACATGATGCCGATTTCTCGGTCGGTCATGCCGCCATCCGCGGCCGACACCAGAACCATGGTTAAAACCAGCGCCTCGGGCGCGTCGATGGAATCGCGGGACCGCATTGTTTCCTCCAGGCCTAAGGGACGGGCCAAAGCCTTAGGCCGGCGACCGTGGTGTTAGAAAAGCACGAGTCCGTAAGAAAGCACCAGTTTCCTCAACAGCCTGCGCGAGACCGACGCGTCGCACCACCACTCCGGCCGGAAACGCCGACATCAACCGGCTGGGCGCCTGGCGATCGAGCAGCACGAACACTCCCCGGTCGGACGCGCGGCGGATCAGCCGGCCGAATGCCTGACGCAAACGCAACCGGACGATTCGGTCGTCGTAACCTTTCGGATCGCCGTCGGACAAATGCACCCGCCGCTCCCGGTGCAAAATATCGGGTCGCGGCCATGGCGTGCGCTCGAACACCACAAGCCGCAGCGCGTTGCCCGGCACATCCACGCCGTCCCGCATGGCGTCTGTGCCCAGCAGGCAGCTTTCCTCCTCGGCGCGAAAAATATCCACCAGCGTGGCGTTGCCCATCGCATCGACGTGCTGGCCGTAAAGCGGGATGCCGGCCTGCTCCAGTTCGGGGGCGATCTTCGCATGCACCGCGCGCAGCCTGCTGATGGCGGTGAACAGACCCAGCGCGCTGCCGTCGGACGCCAGGAACAGCGCGCGGTACGCCGCCGCGAGCTGATCGAGATTGTTCGGCATCACATCGGTGACAACATACGCCCGCGTCTGTTCGCCGTAATCGAACGGCGACGCCACGGCGGCTCGGATAGCGGGTGAGGGCAGATGCGGCGCGCCAACCCTGGCCTCGGCGGATGCCCAGGCGATTTCGGGGTCGCGGTCGCCGGAGTCGCGCAGCGTCGCCGATGTGATCAGCAATCCCTGTGCCGGCGCGGCCAGGGTGGAGGCAAACGGGATGGTCGGGTCCAGCCAATGCCGGTGCAGCCCAATATCGACGTCGCGCAACCCATCGCGCCGGTCCAGCCGCAGAAACAGCACATGGGTCGGGCGCTTGCCCGGTTCGGCTTGCGGTTCGGTCAGGCTCCAGAGCATGGCCTGCCACGCCTGCAACGGATTCAGCGCGCGCCGCATCAGCGATCGTCCGGTGGCCTCGATCCGGTTGCGGGTGGCTTCGTCGATTTCTTCCGCCTCGTCGTCCAGCCGGGCCAGCAGGCGTTCCCGGAAGGTGGCGAGCGGTTCGGTGATGCGGGCCAAGGCGCGGGCCAGCCGTTCGGAGGCTGCCGCGGCATCTTCATTCAACGGGAACACGTCGCATTCCATCGAGCCGAACGCCGGGCGGGCATCGGCGCCGGCGGTGCGGGCCAGGATCTGGCGGCGGATGAACCGCAGGAACGCCTCGGACGGGTTGGGGCGAACGGGTTCGGCACCTTCAAAGTCGGGGCTTTCCTCCGCCGACATGCGGCTGGCCCAGTCCGAGGGCGGCAGGGCGGCAGCAGCCTGTAGCGCCGCATCCAGCGGAGCGATCAGCGCGGGCCGGTCGGCGACCAGTTCGTCCACCCGTTTGCGCAGGCCGCGCGCGCGGGACCGCCCGCCTTCCGCCCCGCGCAGCCAGCGGCGGAGTTCGGCGGTTTCGCCGCCAGACAAAGCCGCCGAAAACGCGCTGTCGGCGGCGTCGAACACATGGTGGCCCTCGTCGAACACATAGCGCGTCGGCACGGCGGTGTCGTCCAGCCCGCCCCAGGCCGCTTGCGTCATCACCAGCGCATGGTTGGCGACCACCAGTTCGGCGGTGCGGGACCGGCGGATCGTGTGTTCGATGAAGCAGCGGCGGAAATGCGGGCAGGCGGCGTGGATGCACTCGCCCCGGCGATCGGCCAGGGAGGCGATCAGGGTGCCGCCGAACAGTTCCGGCAGCCAGCCGGGCAGATCGCCGCCCTGCACATCGCCGTCATCGGTCGCCATGGCCCAACGGGCGATCAGGCCCAACGGGACAACGGTCTGGTTCATGAAGCCGGTGGTGGCGGTGCCGATCGCGTCCTCCAGGTTCAGCAGGCACAGGTAGTTTTCCCGGCCTTTGCGCACGACGATGCGGCGGCGGCGTTCGGTCGGGTCGGGGATCAGGCGTTCCAGTTCGTTGTCGATCTGGCGTTGCAGGTGGCGGGTGAAGGTGCTGATCCACACCGCGCCCTTGTTCTTCTCCGCCCAGACGCTGGCGGGGGCGAGGTAGCCGAGCGTCTTGCCGGTGCCGGTGCCGGCTTCGACCAGCACCATGTGAGGGTCGCCGCGCACTTCCCGTGGGGCGAAGGCGGCGGTGGCGGCGCCAGCGTAATCGCCCTGACCCGGCCGCTGTTCGGCGTGCGGACCCAGCATCTTGGCCAGCCGCTGGCGGGCTTCTGTTTCGGTGACGGGGTGGGCGGATGGCGGGGGCAGGGGGGCTGAGTCCTCCCACTCCGGCAGCTTTTTCCAGATTTTTAAGGGTTCGTTCGACGATGCCGCGTCGGGGCGGCCGAGCGCATGCATGACATAGCCGCCCCAGCCCCAGCCGGCTTTTTGCATGCGCGCGGCCAGCACGGCGGCGTCGCGGTTCATCAGCGTGTCGCGGCCCTGGGACAGTTGGTTCAGCAACGCGGCGGCGAGGTCGGGCAGTCTTGTGACCTCGGCTTCCAGGCCGATCGGCGGCTGATCGTTGTCGAGCGCCATGGCGAGGCCGCGCGGCGTTGGCGCGGCGGAGTGGGCGGGGCGGACGAAGGCGAACAGGTCCAGCAGATCGAACGCGGGGCCAGGCCGCATGCCGAGGCGGCGGAAGGTGGCCGGGGCGTGGACCAGGATCGGCGGCGGCAGGGTTTTCAGCAGCGCGACAGCCTCGGCGGTGGGCAGCACCAGGAGTTCGCCGTCCGGTGTCAGGATGGCGGCGCGGCCGTGGCCCGCGACCACGGAAGGGGCGTCGGGGAGAGCGATGGACGGTGTCACACTGGCTGTGTAGCGGGAATTGGCCGTTCATACCAACCGGCAGAATGTGGCCGTATGTTGGCGCGAACCAGCCGAGACGTCCGGTGTTGACAGATGAGACCGTCCAGAATCTGGGGGTGAACAGAGACCGCACGAGATCTCGGCGTCAGGGACGATATCCTCAGGGTGACCTGGCTAGCTACAATTCGATTGCGTGCTCGTGCGTTCCTGAACGGAGTAAAAGGCATCATTCAGCTTTCCACCACCCGGCTCTGGACCGTCTCGCGACGATTTATCGCGTCATTGAGGGATAGGAGGAGATATGCCGCTTTTCTGTTCCGCTCGGCCGCGCAGGCTAATCTGAGCTTCCCTCTTGCCGATACTATCAAACCGGCGGAAATCCTGGAAAAGTGACGCCTGGACCATCCAAAACGTGGCCATGTAATCACGTCTTTGTG
>JAYUEJ010000503.1:0-14110 GCA_043739265.1 Rhodopila sp.
CGGCGTTCAACCCCGGGCGTCCCGAACAGAACATCATCGCCTACAGCCTTTGGGGAGACCAGCCGCGCTATCATGTGCCGCTGCTGGAAAACGCGCGCATCCGGCCGCATTTGTTTCCCAACTGGACCATCCGGGTTTACCATGACCACACGGTCGATGCGTCTTACCTGGCCCAGTTGGCGGCGCATGGCGTGCAACTTCGTCCGATGACGTTGCCATCGGGCGTTCCGGCGCATCGCGGCCTGCTTTGGCGGTTCGAAGTCATCGCAGACCCCGGCGTGGCGCGATTCCTGATCCGAGACGCGGACTCGCTGCTGACCGTGAAGGAACGGGTAGCGGTCGATGCCTGGTTGCAATCCGATTTTCATTTCCATGCCATGCGCGACTGGTACACCCATACGGACCTGCTGTTGGCCGGCATGTGGGGTGGAGTGGGCGGTATCCTGCCGCCGCCGGCGACCTTGCTGCGCGCCGATACGGCCTGGCGGATGGAAAACAATCACATCGACCAGGATTTGCTGAGCGAAACGGTGTGGCCGGTGATCCGCCGCAACGTGCTGATTCATGACAGTATTTTCCAGCCCTGCCTGGGCAGCCTGCCGTTTCCGCCGTTCGGCTTCCTGCCGGACGGGCATCATATCGGGCAGAATGCCTTCCTTCATTTCAGCAAAACCGGGTAGGCTACCCTGCATGATCCGGCGCCTGATCGCATTGTGCGCGTCCCTTACCCTGATTGGCGGCGTTGCGGCTTCCGTTTGGTGGTGGCCCTCTGCGCCCATCCCAGCCGAAACCGCCCTGGCGGAATTGCCGATACCGCCGTTTCCGCCTCGCATCACAGAGGGCAGCGCCTATGAAGCCTGCCTGGCCACGCTGTCCGGCGATCCCATCAGCGCCGTCGCGATGGCCGAGACCTGGCAGGCGGATGGCGGCGGCGATGGCGCGTTGCATTGCCGCGGGCTGGCGCTGATCGCCATGGGCAACGCGGCGGACGGGGCCGCGCTGCTGGAGCAGCTTTCGCAACAGAGCAATGCGCCGGCGATGGCACGCGCCAACGTCCTGGGCCAGGCGGCGCAGGCGCGGTTGATGGTGGCGCAGGCGGATTTGGCCGCATCCGACGCCTCGCTGGCGCTGACATTGTCGCCGGCGAACACTGAGCTGTTCATTCTGCGCGCGACGGCGGAAGGGATGGGAGGCCGGTTCAACGAGGCCGTGGATGACCTCGGCGCGGCGTTGCGGCTGGAATCTGGCCGGCCAGACGCGCTGGTGCTACGGGCGATGATGCGACGGAAGCTGGACCAACTCGATCTGGCGCAGTCGGATGTATCACGGGCTTTGACGCTGGACCCGGAGGATGCGGACGCCCTGCTGGAACGGGGCATCCTGCGCCAGCGGATGGGCGACTGGGCTGGGGCGCGGGCGGATTGGGAACATGCGCGCGGGGCGGATCCGAACAGCACGACCGCCGATCTGGCGGAACAGAATTTGTCGCTGCTGGAGGCCGGGCCTTTGCGTCAGTAGGGTGGCCATTGCCACCGCGGGAGGACTTCCGGGGCACGCAGAAGCCGCGCCGCTGGGCTGCCCCCAATAACGGTCGAATTCACCCCGTTGCCAGCACCGGTTGCGTATCGACTGTCGGCCGCGCCGGTCCGCCGAACAGAATTTGTGCAGTACCCGCCAGGGCGCCGACGATCACGCCGAACTGCCACGCCCTGTCATACGACCCGAGCGCGTCGAAGATCAGTCCGCCGCCCCAGGCGCCGGCGACCGATCCCATCTGGTGGACCACGAACGAGACTCCCAAGATCGTTGCCATATAGCGTGTGCCGAATAGTTCCGCGACGAAGCCGGATACCAGGGGAATCACGCCCAACCACAGCATGCCCATGGCGGCGGCGAAGACGATGGTGCTGGTCGGTGTCGGCGGCGTCATGAAGAACATCGTCAAAACCAACGACCGCAACATATAAAGTATTCCAAGTAAAATATACTTCGGATAGCGGCCACCGAGCCAGCCGGCGAACCAGGAGCCGAAGATGTTGACTCCGCCGATTGTTGCTAATGCGGTCGCGCTCAGCATCGGGTCCTGGCCGCAAATGGCGAGGTAGTTCGGCAGGTGCGTGGTCAGGAAAATCAATTGCAGTCCACAAACGAAATAGGCGCCGGTCATCACCAGATAGCGGCGGCTGCGGAACGCGGTGCCGAGGACCTCACGCATTGTCGCGCGCTCTTCCTCCGGCCTTGGCATGCGGTCCACGGCGCCGGCCATGAACGCGGCGGGCAGCATCGCCACCGCCAGCAGGATGAAGAACACCACGCCGACATGCCAGTCCCAGCGCGCCAGCATGAACTGCAACGATGGTGCGATCAGCAATGTTCCCAGCGAGGAACACGCCCCCACCAAACCCAACACCTGACTTCGCCGCTGAGGTGACACCGCTCGGGCGGAGGCTGTCATTGCGATGGACGATGCGGTGCAGGCCAGGGCCATGCCGATCAGGGCGCCGGAAACCACCAGCCCCGCCGCACCGGTGGCCATGAGCATCGTCAGCATGCCGAGGATATAGATGACCCCGCCGGCAAGCATCGCGGGACGCAGGCCCCATTTGTCGGCAATGGCGCCGATCGGTGCCTGGAACAGGCCCCAGGCGATGTTCTGCACGGCGATGGCGAAGGTGAAGTCGGCGGCCTTCAGTGCAAGGTCGTGCGTCACCGGCGGGAGGAACAGGCCGAGGCTTTGGCGCATGCCCATCCCGAGGCTCATCATCGCCGCGGCACCGGCGAGAATCAGCACCGGCTTTGGCAGCCGACCGGTATTCGACATAGGAACGCCTCCTGCTTTCAAGCCAGCGTGCCCGGATTTGCCCGCGGGTCAAGTTTCGGGCGTCGGTAATGTGCCTTGCACAGTGGTGACGCGGCCTCTGTTATCCGAACGGCGGCCGGGGGGTTATTGTGTTCAGGGACCGTTACCGTGGCGCCTATGGCGTTTGTCCGGTGGCCGGATGAAGCGCCCGCCTTGCCTCGGTTCGTGGCGCTGTATGCTGTGCTGTTCGCGGGCTTTGGGTTGGCGGCGATCATCTGGCTGAACGGCGCGCTGCTGGGGTTGGCGGCGTGCTGCGCCTTCCGCGTGCCGGACCTGCTGCGATCGGCGCGGCCGGTGGTGCGGGAAGGCCTGAGCGGAGCGGGATCGTTACTGCGGCAAGCATCGTTCCACCGGCTGATGCTGGTGGCGGCGTTGATCCAGGGCAGCCACGCGCTGCATGACGGATTCGTCGTTCTGCACTGGCAGAGCGAGGGGATCGGGGATGGAACGATCGGCGTGCTGTGGTCGGAATCGGTGGCGGCGGAGGTCGTGGTGTTCCTGTTCCTCGGCCGTAGGTTGCTGAACAGACTGGGGCCGGCCGGCGCGTCTGTACTGGCCCCGGTTGGCGGCTACGGCGCAGGCTTTATACGGGACGGTGGCGGTGGGCGTGGCCTCGGCGCTGCTGACACTGGGGTCGGGACCGCTTTATGCTCGGTTTGGCGCCGAGGGGTTCTGGATGATGGCGAGCCGTCGGCGCGGGTGGCTCAAAACCCGGGTCGGCGAGACCATTTGCAAGTCCGGGAGAGAGTCACCCCGGCGGATGCAAGCGAGGTTGACGCAGCGATTTTGCAGAGTCTGCAACAGACCTTTGTCGGCTGGGAAAACCGGCAACAAACTGATTGGTTCCGGCTCGTCCGGCTCAGGACGCCTGATACGCCCCCGGGGTCGGTGGCGGCATCGCTCGGGAAGCGCTTATTTCATCGGGCGCATCAAGCCGGCGGGGACCGTGACCATGCAGGCCAGCGCTTGCAGGACGCGCGGGCGCACCGCACCGGGACGAACGCGGTAATTGACCCGCTGCGCATCGCCCAGGCCGATCAGCATGGGGGCGGTAGGATCATCCTCTACGTCATCGGCGGAGAAAAACACGACCCGGGTCGGGGCCTCCATGAACTCTCGCGCGTCATAAAGATGCGTGTTCAGATGCTCGCCGTATCGAAGGAAGCCGTGGCCGCCGACGATCAGGCCGGGACGGTTGCACAGCCAACGGTATTTCGCCAGACCGGCACCCCAGGGCGTAATGAAAAGGCAGGATCGGTTGCACCAGAAGACCGTGACCGCCATGGTGGCCCCGACCGTGGAAATGATCTCGATATCGTTGCGTCCGGCGTACCGATCTTTCAAGGCGCCCAGGATTTCGTTTTCGGCGTCGAGGACGGACCGCACCGCGATCGTTTCGCCGTGGCTCTCATACATCCGTCTCCCCTCAGGCGTGACGACCGCGTCATGTCCATCGACGATAATCGCGACCTTGCCCAGCCGCTCGATCAAGGCGTCGATCGCCTCGCAGAAAAAACCAACCGGATCGACCAACGTGCGGTTTTCCACCCGCAACCCCAGCATAACCGTCGCGAAACCGTTCTTTTCAAGCTCCGCATGGCGGTCACGGTGCGGATCGACGTCCGGATCGGCTTCCAAACGCTGGATGATCCGCCGCGCCAGACCGCGTGGCACATAATCGTCGGTCGGTCGCACCAGGCAAAGATGATTCGTGTAGGCATGCCGAGCGAGCGAGAAGGGGTCGTGCGGTGTGCGGTCGATCGTGCCGGCAACCTCGGGGTAGATGCTATCGACGGGTCCGTACATCTCCGACCTGAACGCGTTGATCAGCAAGATTTTAGGGAGTTTCTTGGCAGCAACGGATCGGACGACCAGATCCAGGCCGCCGAGCTCGTTATATAAATGATGGCCGAGATGTTCCTGAATGTACAGGATCGCGACCGAACGGGCCGGCGCGCGCAGATAGGCGTCCAACTCCAGCACATGGTCCGTTGCGTGGCGGAACAAAGCCATATCGGGCGCACCGCCGACAAAGCCCAGGAAATCGTTCCTGGTTCGCGGATTCTGGCAAATCAGCAGGCCTGACAATGGAAAATACAGCGCCGTCATGGCAGAGCGCCAATGCGCCGAAAAAACGAAAAATACCACGTCGTTGCGCTCGTCGTGGAATTTGTACGCCAGCGTGCTGGGATTGAGGCTGAACGCGATGTCGGAGGACAGCGGCGCTCCATCAATCGGCGACGGTATCGTCAGCCGACCAACCGCGATGGTTGCAACAATGTCGAGTAAAAAGTCCCGGGCGAACAGGCCCTGCACGATCGGGGTTAATACCGGCTTGTCCGCCGATCCCGATCCCACTTCATCGATCACCCCCAGGTCGTCGGCATTCTCCAACAGCACCACCCGCAGAGCGGGAATGACTTGCTCGCCCACACCGTCCGCCATCTCCCGCATCAGCGAACCGGTGCAACCGAATAGCTGCCGGGCCGAATCGCCAAGGTTGGCGCGGCCGGCGCAAATCAGTCCCTGCCAGACGGCCGCGATGCCGTCCCGCAGTTCCCGCCGCAGTTCCTGCTGGGCGGCAACCGATAGCTCGCCGATCGAATTCGCGAAAAAACGAAAGTCCCGGTCGAGAAACCAGACCGCCATGCGCCCGTCGTCGTGTTTCAGGCCAAGAACGCAAACCTCCGCCGGTCCCCGCAGCACCACCGCGGGCGACCACCCGGCCAACAGCGGCAGTGCTTCACCGTCAAGCGTCCGCAGGCGAACCGTTCCTGCTTCAGACTGGACGGAGAACCAGTCCCCATCCGCCGCAACTCGAAGAATTTTCACCGAACCGCCTCGCTACCCGCCCGCATGACCCGCTGATAGCAGGCAGCCAGACGCCATCGCAAGCCGCTGGACGAAACGGATTCCGAACCGATCACCACAGCCTCGGGTGACCGCCAACCAAGATGGTGACACAGCGGCACAATCCATGCGAAGACGCGGCGCGCGTCCGTTGCGACCTCGGCGGCCCTCGCCGGTGGTTCGAAGGAGTTTGAATGTCTCTGTCTTTCGCGATCATCGGCGGCGGCTGGTACGGTTGCCACATCGCCACGTCCTTTCGTTCGCTCGGCTTCAGTGTCACCATCTTCGAGCAACACCACAGACTTTTGCATGGATCGTCGGGCAATAATCAGTTCCGCCTGCATCTGGGCTTCCACTATCCCCGCCATTACGGCACGCGGATGCAATCGCGCGACGGCTTCTCCCGCTTCGTGGAGCGGTATCCCGCCCTCAGCAGCCCGATCGCGCAGAACCTTTACGCCGTCCCCAAGGGCGACTCGCTGATCGACTTCCTGACCTACAAGCTGATCATGACCTCCTCGGGGATCGAGTTCACCGAACTCGCATCCCCGCCCGACTTTTTGTCGAACATCGAAGGATGTCTGCAAACCCCGGAACGGGTGCTGCTGCTCGACAAGGCGCGCCGGTACTTCACCGAACGGCTTGCCCCGTTCCTGGTCACCGACCATCGCGTCGAATCGATCGAGGAACGCGGCGGCGGAGTCTATGTCGATGGACGGCGATTCGATTTCGTCATTGATGCGTCATGGGGTCATTTCACCAAGCCGCCGATCGACCTGTTTTACGAGCCGACCATGCTGCTTTACTATGAGGCGAACACGCCGTTTCCGGCCGTGACCCTGGTCGATGGCCCATTGTGCTCGATCTATCCGACCGAGGACCCGTTGCTCTACACCCTCTCCAGCGTTCCACACACGCCGCTTGGGCGTTTCAAGACCGCGACCGAAGCGCGCGCCGTGCTGGACAGGGTCGATGCTGCCTTGGTCGCTACGAAGGTGGAGCGAATGGAGCAACACATTTCCCGTTACGTTCCCGGCTTCAAGGACGTCTTCCGGTTCGTCGGCCCGCAGCTTGCGATGAAAACCAAACCGTCCGGCAGCTTCGACGACCGCAGTTGCTACGTCTATAAGAACGGACGTGTGTTCTCGGTCATGTCGGGCAAGATCGACACGATCTTCTTCTCGGTCGAACGCATCCTGTCGATGATCGAAGCGATGGGAGCCGACGAGCCGGTGCGCAACGAACCGAGCGGCCTGCGGGCGGAAATCCTGGGCGCCAATTCAATCCTGACGCCGGCCTGACGCATGACAACCGCAATCGAAGGCGCCGCGCTGATCGGTCACACCGGCTTCGTCGGCAGCACCCTGGCTCGGGACCGCCCGTTCCCCGCAACGTTCAATTCGCGCAACATCGACGCGATAAGCGGACGTCATTTCAGCACCGTCGTCTGCGCCGGCGTTTCGGCGGTGAAATGGCTCGCCAATAAGGAGCCGGAGCAGGACTGGGCCGCCATCAGCCGTCTGATCGACTGTCTGAGCACCGTGAAAGCCGACCGGTTCGTGCTGATATCGACGATCGACGTCTATCGCGATCCCTCCGGGCAGACCGAACGGAACCCGCCACCGGTGGAGCGGCTGCACCCGTATGGCCTGCATCGGCTGAAGCTGGAGGCCTTCATCCGCCGACAGTTTCCGGTCAGCACCATCGTCCGTCTGCCGGCGCTGTTCGGCACCGGACTGCGGAAAAACGCGATCTATGACATGATCCATCTGAATGCGCCGGACAAGGTGGTGCCGAACGGGTCGTTCCAGTGGTATCCGACACGGCGTCTCGCGGACGACCTGGACCGCATCGTCGCGGCCGGGATCGATCTGGTGAACATCACCGCCGAACCGGTGGAGATGGGCGCCATCCATGATCGGTTCTTCGCCGATGTGACCATAGCCCCACCGGTTGCCGATCCGCCGCGCTACGACATGCGCAGCATCCATGACACTGTTCTGGGCGGCCACGGCGGCTACCATCTGTCGGCGGATCAGGTGTTCCAGGAACTGGAAACATTCATCGCCACCGCAAGAGCACCGTCATGATCCGCCTCGCCGTCTCCAATCTGGCATGGCCGACCGAATCCGACAGCCATGCCTTTGCCGCCCTGGCCGCAATGGGCGTCCATGGCATCGAAGTCGCCCCGACGCGCCTGGGCTCATGGGACGACCTCACGCCGCTTCGGCTGGAATCCTACCGCCGGACGCTGGAAGATTCGGGGCTCGTTGTCAGCTCCCTGCAAGCCATCTTGTTCGGAACCACGGACCTGTCCCTGCTGGGATCCCCAAAAAGCTTCGACGCATTGCTCGCGCACATGCGCCGCGTCACCGGTATCGCCACGGCGCTCGGTGCCGGCGTGCTGGTCTTCGGATCGCCCCGCAACCGGCTGCGCGGCGACATGCCGGCCGACGCGGCCTGGTCCCTGGCCCGCGACCGCTGGCGCGAACTGGGTGAGGTCGTCGCCGCGGCCGGCGTCGTGATCGGGATCGAGCCGGTGCCCCCCTTCTATGGCGGTGACTTCCTGACCCGGTGGGCGGATGTCCTGCGCATGGTGCAAGAAACCGATCATCCCGGCATCCGAGTCCACCTGGACACCGGCTGCGTCGCCTTGGGCGGCGATGCGATCCAGGATGCCGTGACCGAAGCCAAACCCTGGCTGGCGCATTTCCACGCCGCCCAACCCGCGTTGGCCAGCTTCGCTGAACCCGAACCGAACCACGCGGATGCCGCCGCGGCACTGACCGCCGCCGGCTACGACGGCTGGATCGCGATCGAGATGCGCGAGCAGCCCGATGACCCGCTCGGAGCCACCGCCACCGCAGTGCGCGCCGTCCAGGCGATCTACGGCTTGTCCGTTTAAGCGATGGGCGTGTTCGACGCCGTGCGTGACTGGCGCCAACGCCGCGAGGCCATGCGCGAATTGCGGTCGATCAAGCGCCAGGAGGCACCATACGAAGATTTCGAAAAACGGCGGTTGCTTGAGCTGATGGAGCAAGCCGCGATCCGGGAAGACCCCGCCTTTGCAGCCCGCACATGGCAGCAGTTGGCCGATCTGGACCGTGACGTGGCAATAACCTCCGACCGGGCGATCAGCGCGCTGATCGGGCTTGGCCTGTTCGACATGGCGGAGACAGCGATCACCGCCGCGATCGCCCGATTTCCCTTTTTGGCCTCCTCAGCCGAACACTACGCCATTCTGGCCAGATACCGAGGCGATTTGGAACAGGCCGCCATTCGCTGGGAACAGGCGAGGCAACGTTTTCCCGACAGTCTAAAAGCCTATGTGGAGGGCGGCGACTGCCTGAAATGGTTGGGCCGGACACAGGAAGCCGACGCCCTTCTGGCGGCCGCCGTGGCCAAGGCCCCCGATGAGTACCAGCCGGCGGCGTATTATGCCGGCGTGGCCGAACACGTTAAGGACTGGGAAACCGCCTTGCAGCGCTGGACTTACGTCCGGGAACGGTTCGGCAATCCGGCCGGCTGGGTTCAGTCCGCCGCCTGCCTCCGGGAAATGGGCCGCGATCCGGAAGCGGAACAGATTCTGTTTCAGGCAGACACTCTCTTTGCCGGGAATTTATCTGTCCTGACGGAACTGGGCTGGATTGCCCGCCGCCGCCAGGACTGGCCCGAGGCGCTGCTGCGATGGCATCGCGTCCGCGAAGCATTCCCGCGCGCGATCATGGGCTATCTCGGCGCGTCCGGGACATATCAGGATATGGGGAACCTCGCCGAAGCCGATGCGATCCTGTTGAGCGGTGTCGAGCGCAACGAAGACGATGCGGACCTTTACGTCGAATATGCTCGTTTCGCTCATAATCGCGGTGATTGGGAGGAGGCCCTCAGGCGCTGGGAAACCATTCGCCAACGTTTCCCCGATCGGCCGGAAGGCTATGACGCCGCCGCCGCCGCGCTGAACGCAATGGGCCGGGACCAAGAGGCATCCCGCGTTTTGGCCAGATGATCTCTTTAAGACCGTCATGGCCGGGCGTATGCCGGCCATCTACGCACCGGAGGATGGCCGGCACACGCCCGGCCATGACGAGGAGACAGCGGCATCGGACCCAAACAAGAACCGTTCCGGCATCCCGGTCTTTCTGGCAATTCCCCGGCTGCTCTGCTATCAGCCGGTATCACCGCGAACAGACCGACTGTATCGCGGATTTAACCCAAGAAGCTAGCATGTCACGCCCGGACCAATCCGCCCCCGTATCCGTCAAATCCGCCCCTCTACCGATGCACGCTATGTGGCGACCGGGGCGACGGGGTGAACTCGCAGGACCTTTGCAACCCGTCAATACCCTCCGAACATTGAGTACTAAAAGGTAAGGATTAGGATTCGAATGTCGTTTTTAACAGCCGACGAAACCGGTTCGCTGGCGGCACTGTCGGCGCGGTTGACCGGGTTGGGTGTGGCAGCCCCAACACGTACTCGGCTGACAAAAACCTTGGGCGGCGGCGCTTCGATCACCAATCCAATCGATCAGCAATCCCAGGCGCCGGCGACCTGGGTTGCGGTCGTGCCGGTCGAAGGGCCATTTTATGCCGTTCGCCTCGGATTTGCGTCCGTCTATAACTACGATTGGGGCATCAAATCCGCCTCGATCTATCCCTCTGATAGCTACGGTGAAGCCCCGCGCCTGCCCGTGGCGAATAAACTGGCCGTGGTGCCCACTGTAAATGGCGAACGCGGACCCGGCGCCAAGGTCTACTTCGATCACGAAGGCGGGGATGTCGAGACGATCAACCTCTCCGGAAAGAAGCGCGATTTCAGGTTTGATGCGAATCCCGGCAATCCCGTGAACATTGCCAAGCCGTTTTCCATCGTCTGGTCGGATTTCGTGACCTGCGACTGTGTGCCGCGGATCGATGGTGGCCCCGGATACCTCCTGTTTATTTACATAACGGTGGAAACCAATGCCTTCACCGGCACCGGCTCTGCCTTCTTCGACCTTGCGCAGGATGCGGCTGCAAGCCGGGGGCGCCCGATTTTTACAGCACGAGCCGAAAACTGGGCGAATGACCATGCTGATAGTCCTGAACAGACGGGTTGGAGTCTGTACCCCTCGGCTCCGTTGTTTTGCGTTCAATATTTGTCGCGTACTCCCGGTATCCAGGTCGCCCAGACGGGTGACAGCCTTTCGGTTGGGCCGTATGGGTTTTCGAACGCTCTAATTCGAAGCACCTATGACCTATCAACTCCACTTTTGCCGATCGAGATCGCCAATTTTGCCTGGGGTGGAGTGGGATCGAACCACTATATGGCGTTTACGGAAATGAATGCCGCTGCCATTCGGCCAAGCATTTTCGTTCCGCAGCCGATTTCTCGTAACGACGGAGACGGAATGGAACCATTAAGAAAATTATTAATGGACAACATTCTCCTCGCGGAGCGGCTGGCAAAAAAATTCGGTTCAAAATTATTAATAAATGGTGGAGGGCAGGAGCCGGGGTGGCACGGTAATCGCGAAGCGATTCTCGGCTACACAGTGATGCGGGATTTTCTTAACTCTTTGCCGGGCTTGTACGGCATTCCCGTTTTTGACTGTGCCGCGGCGCTGGGAAAACCCGAAGCACCATGGCTATTTATCGATAACGTGTCAGATGACTCGACACATGCAAACACGACGGGAGAAGAGCTGCTGGTCCCACTTGTTAGGTCAGCTTTGCAGAAAACAATTGGCTCGCTGCCTTCATGACCGCCTCGGTCCCCCGGCCTCGCTCCGACGGCCACAATCGCAGCGTTAAATCGTGTCGGGTGTCCAATTTTTTGGCGGTGGTAAATCAAATTGCCCTTCCTGCTGACGACGATAGGTTTGCGGCGGGTGATCGGAACTGCTAAGAATACAACTGGCTATCTGGGGTGAACGCTGTCATGACACGGAAAATTATGGTTTCCGGCGCTTGCCAAACGGCTTCGGTCGCATCGGCGCTTAAAGTCATTTTTCCAGGTGATCAGATCGATGCCACTATGCAGCCGCTCCATACGGATGACGAAGGAGTTCGGCGCTTCATCGAGGAAATTCGTGGGTTCGACGTTTGGATACGGTATATTGGTCACCATGATTTAACGAATCGGGAGGATGTTCGCTCGGCCATAGCGGGCATGCAGGCTATCGATTTTCCGATCGTCCATTTCCGTGCATTCCATCCCGATGTAATCGGCGCGATGTCAGCAGCGACAGGCCGATCGATCTTTCCCAACAATCATTCTGAAATCGTTGTATGGGCTTACCGAAACCGGATCGCCCGCAGCCACGTAAAGAAACTTTTTAACCGCGCCACATTCGACGGATTAGGATATTTCGATTTGTGGGAGCCGAGTGTGAAGGATCTGAAGCAAACCTTCGATTGGTGCAATCTAGATTTTTCTCGTTTTTTTCACAGCATCAAGCGGACTGGCGCGTTCATGTACACCACAGCTCACCCTAAAATGGATGTGCTCGGTAGCCTCGCTAAGGAGATCGCATTCAAATTGGGCGCAAGCGACTCCATCATGGAGCTTCCTATCGCGATCAATGACGCATTCGCCGGCATGGTCACATGGCCCGTCTATCCTGCCATCGCCGACCATTATGCCCTCCCGGCTTCCTACACCTGGACGATCAATCATCTCACCTACGACCTGGATGGATTTATCGACTTCAGCTATCAGCGTTTTAAGGAAGAGACCTCCGGGCCGGAGGACTTGGTGATAGGTCCCGAAACGACACATGCCGCGTGGCAGGCGCGCGTTGACAACGTCCTGGTCAGCCAAATAGGAGACAACTCATGACCAATCCCTATTTCGGCCTTCCCGATCATTGCTTTTGGTCCAGGGCGATGACCTTGCCCGCTCCGGGACGCATCGACCCGGTTGTTCGCGCGGCCGCTTTTATCGATCCATTGCATAAAGTGGCCACGATGGGCAGTTGCTTCGCGCAGCACCTCGCGAGACATATACAGATGCAGGGGCTGCACTACTTCGTGCCGGAGATCCCACCGGAGGATATGACGAAACAAGAGGCGGTTCGCTTGAACTATGGGGTCTTTTCGGCGCGATACGGGAATGTTTATACCGTTCGGCAGGCGCTCCAACTGTTCTATCGCGCGTTCGGTATTTTCCAACCACAAGACGATGTTTGGGCCAAAAAACAAGGATTTGTTGACGCATTCCGTCCGCAAATCAATCCGGTTGAGGAAGCGACGGTTGAAGCCGTCCGCGATGCCAGACAAAGCCACCTCTCTCATGTGCGAGACGTTTTCGTTCAGTCGGATTGGATTGTGTTTACGCTGGGGCTGACCGAGGCATGGCAGTCACGATTGGATGGCGCCGTTTATCCGGTGGCGCCGGGTGTCAGTGGGGGCACTTATGACCCGCAATACTATGATTTCATCAACTTTGACTGTCGGCAGGTCGTACAGGATTTGACCGAACTCATTCGACGAATTGGCGAGGTGAATCCACGTTGCCGCATCCTGTTGACGGTTTCGCCCGTGCCTTTGATTGCGACTTACGAGCCGCGGCACGTCTGGGTTTCGACAACCTATAGCAAAGCGGTTTTACGAGTTGCCGCCGAAGAGGCGACAAAGGCGTTCCCGAATGTATTTTATTTTCCGTCTTACGAGGTGATAACGTCCCCTGCGGCTGGCGGGAAATATTATGCCGACGATCTCCGACAGGTGACCGATATAGGGGTCAAGCATGTCATGCGATTATTTACCGCTCATTATATCGAAGCAAATACTGCGGGCGTCGTTGGTGAGGTTTCGTCGCCAGCGGTGATCCGTGATGACACCACCTTGGTGTCATCAGCGGCGCCGCAAACCCCGCATCCGACGCCAGACAAAATTGCAACGGCAGAAATGTCACGACCGATTTTACCAGACATGATCGTATGCGATGAGGAGGTGATCGAGCAGACGATGCGCGAACATGGATTTAGCCACTGATCTTCTGAACAAATAGTAATAGCGTCATGTGAGCGAAACCAAACGCTTACTTCGGTCGTCACTCACCAACGCGTTGGGCATTTCCAAGGTAGTAACTTGCTTACGGACAAAAGCCGCGACCGGAGTAGTAGTAGCGGCGGCATGCGAGGCGCCTCTATGAGCGACCTTCTGCTTTTGAGGCAATTCCAGATGCGCTGAACCTGCTGATGCAAAGACCTATTGCGTAGCCCATCGGAAAATGTGCTAATAATCTCTCGAAACAGTTTCTGGAGAATTTGCAAGTGTCGCTCGACTGGCCGCCCATATCGGTTGAAACCAACGCCTCGGACGAAGACCTCCAGCGCATGATAGCTGGTGTCGAAGGCACCTTCCAAGGGCTGGGGGAAGTTGATCCTTACTGGGCCGTTTTGACCGATGATAGGTTCA